>JBPEXE010000124.1:0-10461 GCA_052031955.1 Saccharimonadales bacterium (SeqCode) | reverse complement strand
ATAGAGGCTATATGAAGATACGATTCAAGAAGTTAGACGAACGGGCGATTGAGCCCAAGCGAGCTCGCGACGGTGATGCCGGGTATGATTTGTGTGCACTCGAAGCTACAACGCTTGCTCCTGGTGAGTTTAAAGTAGTGCCGTCAGGAATTGCCGTTGAACTTCCCGATGGGGTAGAGGTACAAGTAAGGCCGCGCAGTGGTCTGGCCGCGAAACACGGCATTTCTTTGGTGAATGCTCCCGGTACGGTCGACTCTGGTTACAGAGGCGATATAGGTGCGATTCTGATAAATCATGGCAGTGAACCGTTTGAGATTGACGAGGGTATGCGCATGGCCCAACTGGTTTTTAGCGAATTCTTAGCGCCCGAACTTGAAAAAGCCGACGAGCTCAGCGACACCGAGCGTGGCGATAAGGGGTACGGCTCTACCGGAACGCAGTAGGGCCCTCTATTCCTCTGGGGTAGTCAAGAGAGCTACATTATTGACATTTGAGCAAAAAAGTGCTAATGTTAATATGACTTTTCAGCTGTGAAACATGTTCTGTACCTGGTCGCTTGGAACATGTGGAGCTAATAGCGAAACCGGAAATACGCCTCAAGTCGAGTGATATGTCTGGTTTAAGCGCCAGACATTTTTGTTTTATAAACAGGAAGAATCACAGTGGCAGAGCAGCCGAATCACAACCCGGATACAGAACAGCACACATTTTCGATGGGTGAAGAGTTCGCGCGTGTTGATGATGACGGACGCGCAAAGCCGGAAATTATTGGCCAACAGGCGCTTGCGATTGACCCCGAACTTATAGATTATGCTCAGGTCGACCCAGCCGACCACGCACGACAGTTATATTGGAGTGCAGAAGATGTGGCTCGTCGTCACGAAGCCGAGAAAGAGGCCTCGAGTGGTGAGCAAGAAAGATTGGCCGAAGAGGCCCGTATGGATGAACTTTCCGGCCTGCTGAATCGCCGCGGGTTCAAGGAGAAGCTCTCTGAGATGGTCGCACACCAGAAGGAGATAGAAGGAAGTAAGCGTGAAGCCGAGAAGAGTCTCCAGGGTATGGGCGTGCTGCTTATTGATCTGGACGGCTTTAAGCCCGTAAACGACACCTTAGGGCACAAGGCTGGGGATGCTGTAATCCAAATGGTTGCCCGGCGACTTGAGGCAGAAGTTCGTGATGATGATGTGGTTGGACGATGGGGTGGTGACGAGTTTGTGGTCGCACTGAACTCGGGTATTGATATGGAAGGTATGCGCAATCTAACAACTCGAATCATCAAAAGCCTCAATTCAATACGGGAAGTTGATGGTAATCCGGTTTCGATTGGCGCGAGCATCGGAGGCGTGGAGTACATGCCCTGGATGGACGAGGACTGGCTTGTAAAACGAGCCGATGAGCTCATGTATGACGCTAAGCAAGGCGGTAAGAACCGAGCCGAGTTTAGCGATGGCTCTGCGGCCGGCATTCTCTAGTTGATATAATAAGGCACATGAAACGATGTGCATGGGCAGGCGATGACCCTGATTACATTCGCTACCACGACACCGAGTGGGGTGTTCCGGTGCATGACGATAAGACTCACTTTGAGTTCTTGGTACTTGAGGGTGCGCAAGCAGGACTCAGCTGGATAACTATTCTGAGGCGACGAGATGGCTATCGGCGTCTTTATGAAGGTTTCGATCCTGAGCGTGTTGCTCAATTTGACGAGGCCAAGCAAGCCGATATGCTTCAGGACACAGGCATCATCCGCAACAAACTCAAAGTTGCCTCCTCAATAAAGAACGCCCAGGTATTTTTGGATATTCAAAAAGAGTGGGGAAGTTTTGATAACTACATTTGGCATTTTGTAGATGGTAAGCAAGTTCAAAACAATTTCAGCGGTGACGGCGACATTCCTGCCTCAACAGAACTAAGTGATGCTGTGAGTAAAGACCTGAAGAATCGAGGCATGAGTTTTGTCGGCACAACAATTCTCTATGCACATCTGCAGGCAACAGGAATAGTAAATGATCATATAGTTTCATGTTTTAGACACAAGGAGGTTCAGCCATGAACATGTTCAAAGAATCCAAAGCCACTACTGTGGAGGAGTACCTGGCGCAGGTTCCACCCGAGCGCCAGGAAATAATTGCCTTCATGCATAAGTTCATTCAAAAGGCGGCGCCGACGCTGAAGCCGCACTTTGCATACAATATGTTGGGCTATGGCTCTTTTTCGTATACCGATTATAAAAAGCGCGACATGGAATGGCCGATAGTTGCCCTGGCCAATCAAAAGAATTATGTGAGCGTGTATGTCTGTGCCGTTGACGGTGGAGAGTATTTGGCAGAGAAGCACGCTGAGAAACTCGGAAAAGTCAGTACGGGCAAAAGCTGTATTCGTTTTAAGAAGCTTGAGGATCTTAACTTGGATGAGCTAGAGAAAGTTCTCAAGGAAGCGGTTGATAAACCGGGCCTCGTTGGTGCCGGTGAGCACAAGAAAAAATCTTAGGCGACGGTCTCGGTCGCGAGGTGTTTTTTGCTCCATTCGGCCATGGAGTGGAGCACAGCATCGAGGTCTTTGCCGGCTTGGGTGAGTTCATAATGGTTACGACCCGGTGATGTTGGGCAGGTCTTTTTCTCAAGGATGCCTTTTTCTTCGAGCATCACCAGCCGCTGAGAAAGCGTGCGCGGGCTGATATCAGGGATGGCCTGTTCAAAATCTTTGAAGCGCTGCGGCTCTTCATGCATCAATCGAATAAGCAGGGCGGAATACTTGTCGCCGATAATTGCTAATGCTTGCCGTAACTCTTCTGGTTTGTCTTTTGTGCACAGGTCTGTCATAAAAAAATCATAACATACTTTACAAAATATAGCTTATTAAATAGTATACAAAGTATAGCATTAATAAACTGGGAAATACACATGTCCAAAGTAGCAGTTATTTACGGAAGCTCACGACCGTCATCAAAAGTGGGAGAAAAAGTAGCTAATTGGTTCGTTGATCAGGTTGATACACCGGACGGTGTTGAGTTCGACATGATTGACCTTGCAGCAGTAAACCTGCCACTTTTTTCAGAAGCTAAATCGCCAATGATGGGTGAGTATGCCGATGACACGACAATTGAATGGTCTGAACAAATCAAGCAGTATGACGGCTTCGTGTTTGTAGTGGCTGAGTACAATCTTGGTTACACGCCAATCTTGAAGAACGCCATTGATACTCTCTATGCTGAATGGGGTGAAAAGGCAGCTGCCTACATTAGTTACGGTTCGTATCCAAAATCAACCGCCGTTGAGCAGCTCAAAGTGGTAACCTCTGCGTTCAAAATGAAGAGTGGCGAGAAAACCTTCCATGTAAATCCATCCTATGCAGCATTTGATGAAGATGGAGCATTGGATGAGTCAAAAGTTGTTGGTGATTCTGCACAAGAAATTGCTGACGAGTTGTTTGCAAATCTCTAAGTCATAAAAGTTCAGGTCCCCAGGGGCGCGTACCAGCTGGTGGTGCAAACGCCCCTGGGAACGGGGTGGATGGGTCCTTCCAGGGTCAGGCGGCAACGAGGCCGGCATTTTCCCGCTGTCTTCCACGGAGGATGAGCGCTCCAACTTCGGCGTAGTGCCGGAATCGGTCAGCCTCGATGGGGGTGAGCAGTGCCATGTCCTGTGGCGAGATGTGACGGGTGACGTCGCCGTACCAGCGCTGGAGGTCTTCACGGTTGCCGTGCTTGCGCACGAAGGCCGCGATGGCGTCCAGGTTGAACATCTCGATGTCGGGATCGTCACCGCAGTAGCGGATCGCGACTCGACCTTGGCGCTCGAGCTCGAGACACCGCTGATACACGACGTCCACACCGCCAGGCGTGTCAATCGCGAAGTTCAGCTCGGTCGGCTTGTCGTGATGGGTCCGGTGGAACAGCTCGCGGAGCTTCGTCCACTTGGCCAACCACGGATGGTCGGCTGCAGTTGTGCCGTCGAGTGCCTTGCGATAACCACGCTTCTCGGCCCTGAACATCCAGTGGGCGATGGAGTTGATGGCTCCGCCGCCGAACATGATGCCCATGACCGACATGGTCCCCACGAAGGCACTGCCTGCCAGCGTCGCCACGATCAGACGCGGCTTCTTGGTCGGCAGAGCGATGGCAACCGGCACAATGCCGAACTTCACCACTTTGGCGAGCCAAGCCTTACGGCAGCTCGCGAACAACGCGGCACGTTCCTCGTTCGGGATGAGATCGGGGAACAGCTCGTAGACGCCCTCGACGTGCTTGGCCTCATGTACGTACACGGCGCTCAGCCCCAGGGTCCTCAGGAACCCTCGGTCGAGCCACGAGTAGTAGTCGAGTCCGCGCACATCGCCGAACATGTGATGGAGCCGGTGGACAATCGCCCACAGCCAGGAGGTGGAACCAACCTGACCGTAGTAGACCTTCCGATCCAGCTCCCTCTGCAGTTCGGGATCGAGAATCTCCAGCTGCCGGTGTGACAGGTGGCTGTGCTCCTCGATCAACATGCCTTCGATGCCGTCGCGCAAGTCCCTGAACGCGAAGACGACAGGAACTGCCGTCGCCGTCGCCGCCAGAGTTACTGGCAAAGCATTCATTTCACGACCTCCTCAGTCGTCTCGTTGGAATGGGTTTTCAATGTTCCAGAAGAACACCCCTATTAAATCAAGTATCTGGCTAATCGCAAACATAGCCAGTTTGTACTTTTGTGTTGAGTTCGTCATCATGGAGTCAGACGAAGGAGATTAAGGATGTTTTCAACTAGCAAAGATTACAGTCAGATGAAGCCGAGTGAGATTTTGGTCGATGTGATGGAGGAGCTTGATGAGATAAAACGCTATGTCGCCAACACATTTCAGAGCACCGATACCGAAGTGCGAGAAATACTGGACACCGTTAAGCGGATCGATATTCAGTTGCGCGAAACCGACAACCAAATCGATAAAATTGAGCGCTTCGAGCGCAAGCTAAACGACATAGAGAGCGTCATGAAGCAGCTCGAGCGCAAAATCCGCTAAGCCGATACTTACATCTGTTATAATTTAATCTGATTCTTAACGGGAGAGACATATGTCTGCTATTTCTAAATTGACTGACCGCTATTTGGGTGAGTTTGTATACGGCGGAATCGACGGTATCGTCACAACATTCGCTGTAGTATCGGCTGTGGCTGGCGCCGGCCTCGATGCCGGAGTGGTTCTTATTATGGGTTTTGCCAACCTATTTTCTGATGGCTTATCTATGGGTATCAGTGCCTACCTGTCAGAGCGAAGCGAGGTAGACCAATATCGCAAGCAACGACGCATGGTGGTGAAGGCGCTCGAGGACAATATAGAGAAAACCTCGAAGACAATCAGCAAACACCTCAAGAAGTATGGCTTTAAGGGTAAAGAGCTGAATGTTGCAACTCAGCAAATTTCCGGCAGCGCAAATGCAGCAGACTTTTTGATGAAAGAAGAGCACGCTATGGCCGAAGAACCGGAAGGAGCAGCGGCAGTTGGTTTCACCACGTTCCTAGCGTTCCTCACCTTTGGTGTCGTGCCGTTGCTTGTTTATCTTCTGGATGAAATTTTTGAGCTGGGCATTGAAAGCCCATTCGTCTACACGCTTGCACTTAGCGGTGCGGCCTTTGCTTTTATCGGTTTACTGAAGAGCAAAGTTGCTCACGCACCGGTCGTGAGCTCGATAATTGAAACGCTTGTGCTCGGCATGGTTGCCTCAGGCGCCAGCTACTTTATTGGTAAGTGGCTTGAGACCTTGGTTGGCTAATGTTTTCAATTGACCTCATCAAGCAAAAAATCGCCACTGAAGTAAGTGACTTGCTTGGCGTGTCGGTTGATGAGGCCTGGGTTGAGCACTCAAACCCAAAGGCAGGCTCGCACCTGGCGTTGCCGTGCTTTCGATTTGCCAATCAGGCGGGCGCATCGCCGGTTGAGGTTGCATCCCGCGTTGCTCAGACGCTGAGCATTGACGACATCGATCGCATAGAGGCCCAGGGGCCATATCTTAACTTTTGGCTCAGTGCGAATGCGCTGGCAGAAGGGGTTCGTGAAGCCAAGGAGACTGCTCTAAAGAATGCCCCGGAGAACAATAAGATTGCGATTGTCGATTTCTTGTCTCCAAATCTAGCTAAACCTTTGTCGATTGGCCACTTTAGAAACGCCCTGCAGGGCCGAGCAATCGTACGCATGTATTTGAATGCTGGCTACGAAGTTATTACCGACGACCATATTGGTGACTGGGGAACAGTCTTTGGCATGTGGGTCGTTGGTTTTGAGAAGTTTAGTAGTGACGAGAAGCTCGCCACCGGTGGAGTGGAAGAGCTTGGTCGCATGTACATCAAGGTTCGTGAAGCGTTGGGCGGCGAAGAAGACAAAGAGGACAAACCACTCACCGATGAAATACAGAGTTGGCTGATTAAGCTCGAGAACAAGGATCCTGTCGCATGGGAGTATCATCAACGTTTTAGTCAAATCAGTATCGACAGCATCAAGGAGCAGATGGCTGAGCTTGGCATTGAGTTTGACTATCATTACGGCGAGTCTTTTTACGTCGAGCGCGGCAAAGAAATGGTTCAAGAAATGCTGGCGTCCGGCGCAGCGACTCAGAACGAGGACGGCTCCATAATTGTTGACCTGGCGGAACAGGGTGTGGATACGCCGATGCTCGTCCAGAAAAGCAACGGTGCGGCCCTGTATCACACGTCTGACATTGCAACCATCGACTTCCGCGAAAAGACCTGGAACCCCGATACTGTTTTATACGTCGTGGGTATGGAACAGCAGTTCCATTTTAAGCAGTTATTTGCGGCTAATCAGAAGGTTGGCTGGAGTGATGCCGAGCTCGTTCATCATTGGTACGGATTGATTGAGGAGCTCGGTGAGGACGGCAAACGCCGCAAGATGTCATCGCGCAAGAGCGCCATATACATGAAAGATCTGCTGGCATTGGCTGTTGATAAAGCCCGAGCCATCGCCAAAGATGATATGAGCGAGGACGATTTAAAGAAGATTGCTTATGGTGCGCTGACCTTCCAGGAGTTTTCGGGTAGCCACAAGGGCAATACACTGTTTGATTGGGAAGCGATGTTTAGTCTGAGCGGATTCTCTGGGCCGTATGTGCAATATGCTGCTGTTCGCATTAATTCTGTGCTCAACAAAACCGAAGAGCAGGTGAGTGCACCGCCAAGTGGCTACAACTGGTCACCTTACGGCGATTTACTGTGGCAACTCAATAAATACGAGGGCGTAATTGATGATGCCATGGCCGAGCGTGAGTTCCACAAACTGGCGGAGTACGCCTATGAACTCGCCAAGGCATGGAACAAGTTTTATGATGACAATCCAATCCTCCAGGCCGACGGGGATGACCGCGTAGCGCGTCTCTGGTTGGCGCAAACAATCGGTGCATATCTGGAACGTAGTTTGTATCTCATTGGTATATCAGTTCCATCTAAGATGTAGCTGTGGATAAGTCTTTTGGTGTGCGTCGTTGATAAAGTAGAATGGGGTGAATGGAAGGCATGAGTTTTATACAGGAGGTGGTGTTATTTGTGGTCGCTTTATCAGTCTTCCTGATAATCGATTTATTATGGTTGGGCGTCATCGCCAAAGAACGCTATAACAAGGCTCTCAAGAAATTTATGGTCAAGAAGTTTGTGCCTCATCGGGCACTTCTTTTCTATTGTGTATATATTGTCGGGTTGATGGTGATGGCCCTCGTGCCGGCTATCAATGAGGAATCGCTCGGTATTGCGATGTTGCGCGGAACGGCATTCGGATTCTTCACATACGCAACCTACGGTCTTACCAATTGGGCAGTTGTCAAAGACTGGCCAACCCGTATTACCTTTGAAGATATCGCCTGGGGTACTTTCCTTGGCTTTGTAGTCTCATCCATCTCTTACAATATCTACGCTGTCTTGTTTTTCTAATGATTCTCCAATCGTTTGCGTAGTAGGGTGGCTGGGAAAGGATGTACATGAACACACTGCATAACATTGCGTTTTCAAGCCCCGAACTTTGGTTCATTGTTCCAATGTGGCCCCTGCTTATACTCGGGTGGCTTTCTCTGCCACTTATGCTGACCGCCGGTACTGTTTCTCTCATCAGGAGACCAAAGATTGCATGGTTACCGCTCCTTGCAATTGGGTTGAGTATCTGGCTGCTTACGATCCTTAAAGATGACGCGTATTACATCTTCGTTTTCCAGTTGGTTCCCGCTCAGCTCGCCTATGCTAGCTATGACCTAAAAAAGTTTTATTCAGACAATAAAAAACTTTCATTTGCTTTTAAGCTTCTATTTTATGGATTCCTTTTCAGCATTTTTCTCGCTTCATTGACCATGATTTTCATTGCACTACAACGCTAACGCTAAGTAGCTCTGAACATTAAATTTGGCTTAATAATCTCTCTCTAAGCTACATTTAATTAAATCTCACGTAACTTACTGCTAAACGAGAAAGTCTCGTTTCGCTCCTTAACCTAACAGTCAAAGAGCAACAACTTCACCTTGGAGGTGATTTCATGTTGAGGATTCGCATCCTCGCCATGGTGCTTGCGATGATTGCATGCATCTTTCATATCAGCGCCGAAAAGGCGGAGGCATCCGAGAGGGTTGATATTCTCTCGCTCGGAGATTCATATACTGCCGGAAATGGCGCGCTTCAATACGATGACAAGACGTGTTATCGAAGCGCGAATGCCTACATCCAGCAGTATGCCAAGCTCATCGTTGCTGATGGCGGGACAGTATCTGCGCGTAATGCAGCATGCATGAGTGCAGAGGTCCCTCACCTTCGGCAGCAGATTCGCGATGTCCAATCCGCTGTGCAGTCAGCCGAAATCATCTTGCTGACAATTGGTGGCAATGATGGCAACTTCGTCAAAATTGCCAGAGAGTGCCTGAGCCCTGAGAGGTATGTGCACTATCAGTCCAGTTGTATCAATTGGATTGAAACGGCAATCGCATCAGCGGACCAGATCATACAAGATGTGCGTGGCGAACTTATTGAGCTCAGGACACTTAATACCACTGCCCACATCGTCCTTGTTGGGTATCCCTATCTGATGGCAAAAGACTGCCCTGGCGTGGACATGGCAAATCATGTCCGCAACTTGCAGTCTGGGTTCAACTCAAAAACCGAAGCCATGGTCACCCGATTGGGCGACTCCAAGATTCAATTCTTGAGCCTGCTTGGCCCGTTTGCGGGCGGGGAGGTGTGCGCTTCAGGTCCAAAGCTCATCAGAGGGGTACTGGACACTGCTGATTGGAACGAATGGTACCACCCAAACGTGGAGGGGCACGCAGTCACTGCTCGCCAACTCTTCAACCTGGGCATCCACAAGACTTCCAACCCACCACCGGCGCCGTCATACCAGAGTCCGCCACCAATTAAGGGGCAGAAGGTGTACGGCAACCTGCCGTTTGCTTGCGGGCGAGTTGCGCCTTACGCTTCGACGTATGACACGTTTGGTCATGTGAATCATGGTCATGCTCTCGATTTTCCGATGCCCGAAGGGACGTCGGTCGTCGCCCCTGAGGGAGGCGTTGTCGAGAACCACTATGACGAACATGGCTATGGGAAGTACGTTGATTTGTACGGAGACAGCGGTGTCATCCATCGCTTTGCCCACCTTCAACACACCTCGGTTCCGTCAGGACAGAGGGTGAGAGTGGGCGAGCGACTTGGCTTTGTAGGGCAGACCGGTTTCACAACTGGTCCACACCTGCACTACGAGCAGCGCAATGCGTATGGGCAAATTCCGGTTAGTTTGGATGGTCCGCCCCTGCAGTGGGGTGGCAGTTTGGACTCATCGGGATTCCGGACTACAACTCATGCTCTCGCCAGCGGCAACTGCAGCTCCAAAAGCGGCTTTGTCTACGGTGTGCGCTGGGAAGGTGTTCCAGCCGGTGCGAAGTACAAAGGTGATCGTCTCAGGCGAGGTGATTCGCTGAAGCACGGTGAGTACATCGCCTCGGATAATCTCCGTACGGTGCTGTACTTCCAGCATGACGGCAATCTGGTCCTGGCCGCCGATGGCTATGTCGTTTGGCGAACCGGCACCAATGGCACAAATGCTGACAGGGTGGCTTACCAGTACGATGGGAACTTTGTTGTCTACGCCGGCTCCAAGCCGGTGTGGACACCCCGCGATCTGGAGGACTATCCGGCCGGCCCAACGGATTACACTGCGGCAAAGGACAGTGCGCATCTCCGTGTGCAGAACGACGGCAATCTGGTCGCCTACAATGCCGACCCGCCGTCGAGTCTGCCGCATAATCCATACTGGTGGAACAGTCACACAGACGGCATGGCACGTGAACCGGTGAACATCGGGAATGAAGTTCTCAAGCCGGGTGAGCGTATGGATACGAATCAATACATCCATAATCTTGGTACGAGCACACCACATGCCGTGCTGCTTCAGAACGACGGGAATCTTGTTGTGTACGGTCCTGGCTACCACGTGAAGTGG
>JBPEXE010000123.1:0-5961 GCA_052031955.1 Saccharimonadales bacterium (SeqCode) | reverse complement strand
TCAAGATCACCGGAGCCCTCAATATACTCATAGTCCTCCGTGAAGTCCCCAGTATAATCACCGGCCGGCTCTCCCTCTCCGCGCGAACCTTCTTTGAGCTGCCAGCTCGAAGTGACATGCGTAACTTCGCTTAAGGTATCAGTTGGGTCGGAATAGCCATGATCGCCATAGATTGGGTAGCCATCTGCAGCAAAGCCCAACAGATTTGAGTGCTCGTCAGTCGCAGTTTCAACCAATGAAGTTGGTAACCCGTGATAGTGATACGTACCATTTGGTTGCACATGCGCATTATTAAAGTCAGTGCCCGCACCAAAAATGTCTGATGGGTTGAACGCTTCAATTCTCCAGCCCGTTGCTGGGTCAGTTTCAGCGGTACCCGGCTCCATTGGCACACCGCCGACAGAAACACCAAAGACTCGTACCTCAGTCGCCACGCCTAAGAATGTTGGCGTGCGTGGGATAACATAGGCCACATCCTGTTCAGAAATCGAGTTCGGGTTGTCCTCGTTCGGGAAGGCGCCGGTTTCGTGGTCAGGCAAACCGTTTCCGGTAATGGTGAATTGGCTTGAATTAAACATGTAGGTCGCGTTCTTCTGCGCCTCATCAATTGCACTGAGTGTTGCTTCAACACGCTCGTCCCAAAGCTCTTCGCCGTCACGAACTGATTTCTCAATCTCTTTGAGAAGTTCTGCTGACGATGTTCCGGAATCAGCTCGCGCATCTGCCACTGCTGACTGGTTGTCATCTGTTTTGTTGGCAACGCGATTGCCAACACCAACTAAGGTGCCGAGGATGATAAACATCGAAAACACCACCAAACCCGCCATGCCTGCCGCTATGATAGGGTTTTTCGGCTTAGCTGGAATTTCATCGTGATCTTCTTCGTGATGTGTGTCTGCTTTGGTCATATCCTCGGGCGTAGCAGAATCTTCTTGTTTGTGGTTCTTGTCCATGCGTCCTCTGAACTACCTAGCGATTGTACCGCTATCGCCCAAAGAAACAAAATGGCCGAATCAGTTGGTTTTGAGTTGCGGCGAGTGTATCATCCGCCATCCGCGATAACCCAATTCATAGACGCCAAATAACATGCCTGTGTAGACCAAGTCGCCAAGAAGGGTATTTCTAAAGAATGGTAGCGCATTGACGTAACACTGAATCAGGCCTTCGAACGTTTGTGCGTACAGTCGACCTTCCAGCCAGACACCAAAGTTCGTGACCACAAAAAACAGTACAGAAGCGAGAACGCTCATGCCCACTACTCGCCCAACGCTGTAGCTTCGTAGCAAAAGATGGCTCAACAGTCCGATTATCACAAAGCTGCCCCATGTAAACAAAATTAATGAGTGCGTCCCAATGATGAGGTCACTCACGACCATTACCATGAGCGGCAAATAGAGCGCCCAAGACCGATTTGGCAGGACAGCGCCTGCAAAAATCGCCATCGCCGCTACCGGCGTGAAGTTTGCAGGATGAGGCACCAGTCGTGCTATCACCGCGAATGCTACGAGCCCAATCATCACGGCAATGTTCCATTTGTTGTTTCTTAGAAACTCTCGAGTATCCATGTGAACTCATCTCCTTCCTCAGCGATATAGGTGTCAGCACCAACCGCCGCCTGCTCACCGTTTACATAAAATGCCCAAAACTCAGAATTACTGTCGGCCTTTACCCCATTGATGGCTGTTACATACTCACCAAACTCTGAGGACTCGGACTCAACCTTAGTAATTTTTGAAAGCGTATCGAAGGCGCTTTCACCTACTTCGCCCCCATATACAAACGTCCTGCCTTCATTCTCAGACTCAATGGCAGTAGTATCTTCCGCTTGCTGGGTTGTTTCTTCGTCGCCAATCGGCTGGCTGCTAGATCCATCTACTTGTTGAAAAAGGAGCCAGCCGAATGCCACGCCAAAGCCAACTGCAATGGTCGCCATAAAGATTTTATGTTTGTTCACGTTTGTACCCTCCTCCCCTTGAAGAAATTTGGGTACAAAAAACGCTGCCACAGGGGCAACGTATAAGATACCGACATCCTGCTCGGGAAAACACGTTACTCGATGACCTGACTCATCCTTTTTTGAGGATATTACAGTTGCGGCACAGTGCTGGAATCTCACCAGACTTCCACGAATAGGTGTATTAAATTATTAAGTGCTTTAAGTATACCACCAAATAGTTTCGCTTATTCTAATTGTGTTACAATCGTGGCAACCAAAATGGGTGTGGAAGCGAGGGTATATGGCAACCGAGGTAGAAAATTTTGGGCTCCCAACCAAAGATGACTTCTTCGACCGCGTCCATGCCGAGGGCTACAAACTTACTTTCGACGATGTTCGTCTGACTGACTGGGGAGAAATAAGTGAAGTTGACCCACCTGATGTCGATCTGACGACCCGATTCTCTAGGCGAGTCGACATGAATACCCCATGGGTCAGTGCCGCAATGGATACGGTCACTGAAGCGCCAATGGCAATTGCTGTTGCCAAGCTCGGCGGTATCGGTGTGCTTCATGCCGGCCTTTCCGTAGACCAACAAAAGTCAGAGGTACAACGTGTGGTCTATCACCTCAACGGACGCATCGATAACCCGGTTACAGCCCAAGAAAGTGAAACACTCCAACAAATTGTTAATCGACTCGGCGACCGCGATTTTCGCTCAATTCCGGTGGTTGATAGCGAGGGTTACTTGCGCGGCCTTCTTACAACACCTGACTTTACCTATACGCGCGACCATGCGGGTACCCGGGCTGAAACCGCGATGATGGGACTCGGCAGATTGCTCACCGCGCCGGCCGACACAACCATCGATCAGGCTTACGACATGATGATGGAAGCGCGCGTCAGCTCACTGCCACTGGTAGAAGATGGTCGCCTCAAAGGAATGTTTGTCTTTTCTGACGTTGATAGAATCTTGAGTGGTAAATCAAAAACCTACAATACGGATGCCGACGGGCAACTGCGTGTAGCAATTGCCGTGCCTACCCGTGAAGAAGACGCTTTGAGTCGCATCGAGGCAATGCGTAACCACCTCGAAGTTGTTGTGCTTGATACTGCACATGGTGACTCACAATATGCGCTACGGACACTGCAAGCCATTAAGGCAGCCTATCCAGACCAGCTCGATGTTATGGTCGGCAACATATCGAGTCCGCACACTGCCGCCAAGCTTGCTGCCGCCGGCGCCGATGCAATAAAAGTTGGCCAAGGGCCCGGATCAATTTGTACGACACGAGTGGAAACCGGTATCGGCAGTCCGCAGGTGAGTGCGGTTTGGCTGTGTAGGCAAGCGGTAGCTGAATATGGCATCCCGGTTTGTGCAGATGGCGGTATCACCAGCAACGGTGATATTTCCATCGCCATCGCAGCTGGTGCGGACACAGTCATGATGGGTGGCATGCTCGCAGGCACAGAAGAAGCCGCCGGCAAACGCAAGGTGCTTGAAGATGGTCGTGTTGTGATTGAATACCGTGGCATGGGTTCGGCGGCTGCACTGCGTGACAGCGCAGCGGCTCGATCTCGCTATGGCACCGAGGGCGCAACCGCAATTCTGCCAGAAGGTGTTGAGACGCAAATCGCATATAAAGGTCCTGTCAGTGTTGTGCTAACAGCCGCCGAATTGGCGCTTCGAAAAAGCCTCTCCTACGTCGGTGCGCCAAATATTGCACATCATCAGCAACATACACCACTTTCTCGCATTACCAATGCCGGCCTGACTGAATCACGTCAACGCGTAAACTAACGAATTATAACTTGCTCCCGCTCAGGTCCAACACCAAGTTTGCCGACCTTTACGCCTAAGTGCTTTTCAACCGCACCAATAAATACATTGGCATCCACCGGAAGTTTTGATGGATCGCGTAAGTCACTAATGTCGTCCCATGTTTTAAACTCAGAATAATTTGCTGTGCACTGTTCGAGTTGAATTGCCGAGCTTGGTGCACGCTCTAACTCTTTGCCATCAAGTGAGTAACTGGTCGCAACCTGCATGGTTTCACCATAGAGGTTGACCATGTCCATCTTCGAGATGATGACTTCGGTTACGCCATTTATCTCAACTGCATTCTTTAGTTCTACCAAGTCAAAATGTCCGATGCGCCGTGGTCGCTTGGTAGTCGAGCCATACTCCGAATCAACCTTGTCTTTTGGTCCACGAATTTGGGCTGCCAAATCTTCATCCAAAATTTCAGTCACAAACGGACCGCCACCAACGTGAGATTTAATCGCCTTAGCGACACCACTGACTTCACCCACCATGCCCGGTGCCAAACCAAGCCCATCGAGCAAGCCTGCCACCGTCGTTGATGATGATGTGACTGCCGGGTACATACCATGATTGATATCGAGCCAATGTGCCTGAGCACCCTCTGCCAAAACTCTGTCACCAGCGGCAATGCGATCATGAATTAAGCCGACCGTATCAGTGATATACGGCTTCATTTCTTCGGCTGCCGCAATCCACTGGTCGGCCAGTGTCTCAAACTCTGGTTTTTTCTCGCCCGCTACCTGCACGAGTAGATCAATAATATGGGTGCGCAATTCTTTGCTGGAACCATACAAGCTCTCAATTCGCACACCTTCGCGCACAAACTTATCACTGGCAACGTAGGCGATGCCCGATTTGGTACTGCCTTGCGCACCACTACCCGACTCGCGCATTTCATCACGCAGAATATGATGCGGCAGGACCATGTGCGCGGTGTTGCTGATTGCTAAATTAGTAGCAGAAACGGTGAGACCGTGATCTTTGACGTCCTGAATCTCGGCACGAAGCTTTATAGGATCAACATACATGCCGTTGCCGATAATATTAAGCTTATCGGAATACGCAATGCCCGATGGAACCTGATGTAAGGCAATCGGCTCTATACCCTCGGGCACAACCGTGTGTCCGGCGTTGGCACCGCCATTACCACGAGCAATCACCTGATATTCATCAGCCATTAAATCAACGAAGCGACCTTTTCCTTCGTCGCCTCTCTGCAGTCCAATAACAACATCTACTGATGACATAACGAAGTCAGTATAGATGAATCATTTGGTGTCGACAAGAAATGAACCTAGAGACCTTTAGTAAGTTCGGCGATTTTTTGACCGCCCTCTTCTGAGTCCGGGTCCGCGAATAATTCGTTGTTTGCATCAATCGCTGCAAAGGAAGGACACTCGGAGTCTGAAGCGACGACGGTTTTACCAATTTCCTCGCCAGTGTGCGTGTCATACAATGTCACATCGTAGTCGTGCAACTTAAGTTTTGCAGTGATTGGTGAACCGTCAACCTGGTAATCACAATCCACTCGACTTTGTTCTTTCTCTTGACGTTGCAAACAGGCAACACCATCAATGTTCAGGTCGTTTTCAAAGTCCGTCCGGTTGCGCTCCTCCATGGAGAAGTAGGCTGAGTTGTATTCGCCATCGATGATGTCACTTTCCTGATAGACAGCGACGCGGAAGTGGGTGTCTGTGCTTGCAATCAGGTTCGACGGAATAGCGTCTGTCTCACAGGCGATACCCATCTCGTAGCCGTCTGTGATTGGTGCGCCGTCGGTTGATTTGGCTGCATCTCCCCCGCCACTTGGCTGGGCCGAATCTTCAGATTCTGAATCTGAAGATTCATCATCTACGGCTTCAGATGTATCATCCGATTCACTATTGGCAGATTCATCATCACCTCCACCCAACACGAGAAACAGAACCGCTCCCACAATGAGAAGGGCGACAACAATGCTAATGATGATGAGAATTTTCTTTGACGAACCACCGCCAGGTTGCTGAGGCACCTGCGGCTGACCTGGCTGCATTGGTTGCATTGGCTGACTCGGCATGGCATTCGGCTGTGAGCCTTGCGGTGGCATCGGAGCACCTGGTTGCATAGGAGCACCCGGCTGCTGCGCTTGCACCGGCCCAACGGCCGGTGGCGTAGGCACGCCAGGCTGTTGTGGCGGAGTTGGGTTTGGCTGAGTAGGATC
>JBPEXE010000122.1:0-2899 GCA_052031955.1 Saccharimonadales bacterium (SeqCode) | reverse complement strand
ACATCCAACTCTTCAACGCGGTCAGTATCAACACCAGCGTCTTTGAGAAATGACATGACCGCTTCACGCCACTTGTCAAACTGCTCTTCCCAACCTTCTTCACGAATGAAGTATTCGATTTCCATTTGGCTAAACTCACGTGAACGGAACACGAAATCACGCGGGCTAATCTCGTTACGAAATGCCTTACCGATTTGCGCGATACCAAATGGCACATCTGGGTAGAGTGAGTCGACAATATTCTTGTAGTTAGTGAAGATACCCTGGGCGGTTTCCGGGCGCAGGTAAACAGTGTTCTCACTAACCTCGTCGTTGCTAACAGCAACGACTTGGTCGGTTCCTTTCTCCAAATTGTATATGTAGTTCTGGTCTTTTATCTGAATCTTGTTGTCGTCAGTGAGCGTGATTTGTGGATCTAATGAAATCGGACCTGCAACAGTTTTGAACATCATGTTGAACTGGCGTGGCTCGCCAAATGTACCCTCTTTGCCACAGTTCGGGCACTTTGCCGTGTCGATATGATCGGCCCGGAAGCGTGACTTACACTCGCTACACTCAACCAATGGGTCAGTAAACGTATCCACATGGCCACTCGCCTTCCAGACGCTTGGGTTCATCAAGATGGCCGCATCGACTCCAAACATGTCGTCGCGGTCTTCAACAAAGGTCTTCCACCAGAGATTTTCGAGATTACGCTTGAGCTGCGCGCCCAGCGGACCGTAATCCCAGGTACCGGCTAGACCACCATAGACCTCACTACCCTGGAAAATAAATCCACGACGCTTGGCTAAACTTACAATATCTTCGAGTGACGGATTGCTCATAATCGAAGTTAGTATATCTGTTTTTTAGGGGGAATTAAAGATTGGCTTCGATTTCGCTCGTGTAGTTCCCTTTTGGCAATAAACCAACCCAGGCCTTCACTTCTTGACCGTCTTTGAACAGTTTGACCGTTGGGATACCCTGCACGCCATGATCCATCGCCAGCTGCTGGTTGCTATCAACGTCAACCTTCACAACTTTTACTTTGTCGCCCATCTCTTCGTCGATTTGCTCGAGCAAGGGACTCAACGCGCGGCACGGCGGGCACCAAGCGGCCCAAAAGTCGACCAGCACTAAGCCTTTCGCATCTTCAACTTCGGTTTTGAATGATTTTGTATCAACGTCTTGCGCCATGATGTCCTCATAAATGTTTAAGTGATTACTTAAAGTATAGCACTCCCCTTTTGTGTGTCAACTCATCTGCTTGTGCTTATTCTGGCGGGCTATGGTAACATTTCGCCAATGACACATCGAGATGACACCCCACATGAGGGCATTGACCCGTTTGCTGCGCTTGTCGAATCCTTTCATGGACCCGATACGACCGGTGTTGTTCAAACCGATGAACGCAACGAGACGCTGTTTTTGGCTGACGGCCTAACCCAGATAGAGCTATTCTGCGCCGCTCTGGCCGAGAAGGCCGAGCGTCGCTACGTCTACGCATACGATAGTCCACATGATGCACGTGGTATGTCGATTCGCATTGAAGAAGAGATAGAGGTTGACCCGGATCACCTCGCGCAACTTCAAACGACAGCGCTTGAAGACATGGAGGAGTTTAGTTGCGCTGTGATTCAGACAGAAATCGCTATGCTCGACCAACACGGCGTGCCACGAATACTCATTACGGACCGCCCTCAGACCGAGATGCCCGACGCCTATGACTTTCACGACAGCTTCACTAATTTTCCGATATTTCCGGTTGAGGAAGCCGGTCTAACGCTGTTTGAGATATCGCAAACCATTCGAAGTATGGATGGCAAAGATATATTCCACGACGCCGAGCTCAGCAAATACGCCATCGACAGAGCCCATCATTTCCTCGATACAGAACCGACAACGCTACTCGAAATTATCGAAGTTGGTTACCGTGAGCTTGCCGATATTGGCATCCAGTATTACCGCGAGTCTACACTTGCACGCGAATCACTACACCCACAGGAACCAGATGACATCGTCGAGCAGTTCATTGTGGTGGATGGCTCGACTCACGTCTATTACACGCTCGTTACACTCCGTGACGGCACGCATAGACTCTGGTCATATGGCTTCGACCCACAGCAGGGTGAGATTACGACAGACCGGAATAGTGACGCGGCGGTTGACCCCGAATTGCTAAAAAAGATGCTTGAACTGCTTGAGCCGGCATGGCTGCTCCGCGACGGAGATGGCAACGATACCTAGACTTGGAACTCGGCAAAAGCCTTTATTGGACCGATTGACTTCTCGGCCGGCATCGCCAGCCCACTCACCTTCTTGAGAGATTGCACGTCAGCCGAAACAAAAACGCGCCAAGCCTTGATTTCTGTCGCCCCAAAAACGCCATGCTCACTTGGAAAGAATCCCCCGTCCTCAACGCTAAAGGCATAGCTCTCATCAGCGCTGAGTGCATTGCCGTGCACATCGTCAATCAGATTCGGCGCACTGCCGTGCAACTTCATAATCTGTAAATAGTACCAACAGAGTGCCACGTTATCATCGAATGTATCCGTATCAAGATATTGGAGTAAGCCCGACAAGACTTCGTAGTATTCGGCCTGCACATCATCGTCAGTAATTTTATCAATCAGTCGCAATGCGTCATAGCCTGCCTGCAAGCGATCATAGTCGTGCACAATATTGCCATAATGCTTGAATAGGCGTGAGGACACCAGGGTATCCAGGTTGCCTCGCCCGGCTATGGCCCCAATGTCACATTCCGAGAAAAGTTCGATACCACCCGCCAGCTTACTCTTTTGCTTGCGCACACCGCGAGCAATCACCGAAACTTTGCCATGGTCACTCGTAAAAAGCGTAATAATCCGGTCGGCCTCGCCATAATCAACACGCTTGAGCACGATGCCACGCGTATGATAAC
>JBPEXE010000121.1:0-4915 GCA_052031955.1 Saccharimonadales bacterium (SeqCode) | reverse complement strand
GACCGAGCGGAGAAGGCGAAGCCGCTTTCTCGTATCCCGCACCAATACCTCAATGCTGAAATGCTATCATTATCTGATGAGCGACCACCTAAAAAAACAAATCAACGCAATTTACCTCTATACATTCTTTAGTGGCATGATGTTTTGGTATGGTATTGAGCAGCTCTTCCTCGAAGAGATAGGTGATGGCGTATTCGCGCGAGGTGTCACACTTGCAGTCTTCTCCTTAACGATGTTCATTACCAACATTCCTGCCGGCGCCCTTAGTGATGTGTGGGGTCGTGTTCGCTCGTTAAAGCTGGGTATTGCCTCGATGGCGCTGAGTCTTATTATTCTGGCGCAGGCACCCAATGTTTTTATCTACTCAATCGGAGCAATACTGTTTGCGTTATTCTGGTCGTTTGACGAAGGCGCCAAAGAGGCTTTTGTCTACGACAGTCTGTATGACGAGGGTCAGACAAAACGATACCAACGAATTTTAGGCAGAATCTATGCTTCGCTTTTGATCGGTGCGGCAACAGCAAACTTCTCAAGCGGACTTATTGCAGACGCGTTGAGCTTGCGTGCAAACTATTGGCTATCATTAATACCGTGCGCGCTCGCTTTCTATTACATTCGTAAGCTTGATGAACCGGACCATCATAAACAAGTGGGTAAAAAAATACTGTCACAACTTGATGATGCAGGGCGTGCCATATCAAGAAATAGCGTATTGCTTGCAGTTATTGTGGCACAGACAATGATTTATGTTGCCTCAAGTGCAAGTGGCGAGTTTGCACAGCCGGCAGTTGTGGAACATACGGACTCTGCGGTCATGCTTGGCCTCTCTTGGGGTGTTCTTGGTTTACTGATGGCGGCTGGCAACCTTTTTGGTCATCACATACGACGCATCTTTGTATTTATACTGCTGCTCATTGCATCGATGGTTAGCTTTTATGTGCTTCGAGCCGAGTGGTATAGCATCATATTCCTATTTTTGTTTGTTGCCGGGATGGAGGCCGTCGGAATAAGGGGCGAAGGCGCCATCCAAAATAACACCCAGTCACATCTGCGAGCAACCCTTTCATCAATCCCTGGCTCGGCCTCAATGCTCGTCATCACCGGGCTCAGTTTATGGATTGGTGGTGCAAGTGGCTCCGTGGCATGGCGTATTTTTATCGTATCCATGCCACTTCTTTGTCTTGTGTTCTTGTTGTGGTGGCCAATTCGTAGCCACATCCCACGTGACTAATCTAGTGGCCGAAGAAACCTCTGCCTGCTCCATCGGGCACCATTACCAGAGCGACACCCTGTTCTTGCATCGCCTCTATAACTGACATATCGCCAACCGATCCGCTACTGGTGAGGATTGCCTTGATACCCGCTTTGGCAAGCACAGTTGGGCCATCTGGGAATGGGAAGAAACTATCTGAGTAGGCGATTGCGCCCTTTACGTCGTGGCCCATGTCGGACGCGCGCTTAAGTGCAAGCTCCCCGGCGCCAACACGGTCTTGCTGACCAACACCATTGGCAAGAACCATGCCATCTTTGACGAGAGTGATTGTATTGCTGTTGCTGGTTGAGCCAACTGCCCATGCTAGGACCATATCTTGCTTGTCCTGTTCAGTCACATGGCCGACAAAGGTGAGCCCTTCCTCGCCAAAGTCATGTACGCGTGTGTAGTTTGGTTGGACGATGGTTCCACCTCGAACCTGGCGTCGTCGTGGGGTGGTGTCGAGAGACTCCTCGCTCAGTTGGGCGAGGGCAGGGTTAACAACGATACGGAGCTTCTTACGCGTCAGAATTTCTTGAGCTTCAGGCGTTACAGACGAACCAATGATGCCGTCAAGAAGACGGTTGCCACTTCCGTCGTGTGAGTGTTGCATGAGTAGTTCAGCAATTTCGGCATCAATTTCGCCATTCATCATCACAAAGCCACCAAAAATTGCGCGCGTATCACCATCAATCATCTTCTTGATAGCTTCTGGCAGGGTTTCTCCAACACCGGCGCCACAGGCATTACCATGCTTGACAGCAACCGCGATTGCAGGCACCTCGCCCCAGTTTCTGTCAAAGCCGGCGGCAATATGTGTGGTGGTTTGGAGTAGTCGGTCGATGTCAGTTGCGTTAACGCCACCCATCTCCATGCCTTGCACGTGGGTAAACCCGTCAGCGACGCTCAGTGGATCAATATTGTGGCGGGTATCAGAGAAGATACCGGCAGGTGATTGCCATCCGTTTTCACCTTTGCCGAGTGGTGTGTGGAGGCGCTCTATGGTGCCCGACACAGCTGGACCACCAAGTGCCACGGCACTCAGCGTGGTATAGCGTGCAACTTCGTACTCGGCGCGGGCAGCAAGCTCGTGAAGAAATTCATCTTCGTCTGGTCGACCGGCTTGAAGCCACTCGAGTACTGCTTGGCGTTGGTCGGCCGAGGATAAGACAATGCGACGACCTTTCGCTCCGGCACGGAGCATGGTCGGGCCACCAATGTCTGTCGCCTCGAGGATTTCACTGGCTGTCACGTTTGGTTTGGCCATTGTCTCCTCGAGTGGATACATATCAACACCCACCAGATGAATCGGGCGAATGCCGTGTTGTTTGAGCTCGGCGACCTGTTCGGGATCGCTCAAGTCGGCAAGTAGTCCGGCATGAACCTCGCGGCTCAGCGTTACCACGCGATGGCCAAGAATGGCTTCGCCACCAACAAAGTCCGCCACATCGGTAACTGGCACACCAGCTTCGCCAATTGCACGCGCGGTACCACCGCTTGCCATGATTTCCCAGCCCATATCGTGTAGCCCTTCAGCAAAACCCTCAATGCCTGTCTTGTCATAAACAGATAACAACGCCCGAAATTCCGCTTCTTGCTCCGCTGCTGCCATACCCTCACTCCTTTATCTATATAAATAAGAGTAAACGCTGAGGGGTGGACGGACAAGCATAAGCCTTTTTGTTGGCAGAAAATAAAGAAACCCTACTGCCAATTGTTGAGACCGTCACATACGCGACGATAGATTGGGTTCGGGTTTTTATACTGCACGATTCTTGGAAGTGAGCCGAGGGTGGGGAGCGATGAGACGCTCGACGCACGCACCCTCGGTCGGCCAGTCGGCCGAATCATCATTCCAGCTCCACGCCGCGAAGCCATTCGATGGGGCCTTTCTTCAGGCGCTTCTCACCGTGCTTGCGACAGATGTACTTGAAGCTCTGCCAGCAGACGATGGTGAGAGCCAGGCCACAGGTCGCGATGACCAGGCCGCCCCATGGTTCGTCTTTGAACATGGTGGGATGTATGGCGTCGAAGACGGCGACGACGAGGCCGAAAGCCGTGAGGCAGACGGAGAGGAAGTACCCGACGTAGAGCCGGAATGCCTTGGTGTAGCCCGAGGCCTCCCACCAGGGCGTCTTCAGGTCGAGGTCGCCGTTCATGATTTCGGGAAGTGGCATGATTGCCTCCGTGTTGTCGAGGTGCAGGGATGCTCGTGTTTGAGCATATATATTATAAAACAAATAATAGCATATGTAAAACATACAGTTGCCTGCAACTACTGTTGCAAACAGAGAAAAAAGTTGGTAGGATAACCTAGTCTTTAATGACGAGGACCCGTGGTGTAGTTGGCCTAACACGCCTCCCTGTCACGGAGGAGATCGCCGGTTCAAATCCGGTCGGGTCCGCCAGGATTTCACCCCACATCAGGGGTGTTTTTATTTTCTGAAGTACATATAGCATAAGCGTATTCTTGACATTCCCTCATGGCGGGCGTTTAATCGTAGTATGTCGGCACTCGAAGGGCTGAGTGCACGGTCCGCCGAAATTTCGGAAGGCGACCCAGCAATATCCCTACAAACACAAGAATTACGACAGCAAATAGATATCGACCCCGCTGCATCGCACGAGCCGCTCGTTGTTGTGGGCGATAGAGTTACCGTGACCACCCCTGATGGAGGTGGTTTTTATTTTAACCCGGGACATATTACCGAGATTTATGGCGTGCCCTGTTTGGTGGGTATGCATTCGCCAGTGTTTGAGAAGCCGCTCCTGCGTAGGGAGGGCGAAGACGGTAGACTCTCGCGAACCCATCTCACGCCAGGTACGCTTGTGGCAGTGCCTGTTGGAGAGATGGAAACAATCCGAGATTACTCTGCGACACTATCAGTTTACACAACCGAAATAAATTCGGCGGCGTTTACTGTAGATTGGCAACATGCTCTCGCACAGAGGCTGGACGTGTGGCGAGTGGGTATCGAGAGATTCAACGATCCTCCGGTCAACGGTTACACTATTACATCTGTTTTTGAATTCGAATGGAGTGGTACGGCGCACAATCCATCGGCTGCCGTGGGACGCATAGCGACGCTGCACGGTCTACTCGACCACGAGCGTGGTGAAGCGGCGGCATAACGCCTAGAAAGGAGCGGTGTGTCTCGGGGTGGAATTTCCTTGCTACCACTGTATAATGTCAGAGTTACATGTTGAGTAAACTATTTAGTAAAGAGTATTTTCGTGAACGCGCCTTAATGGTGCTGACTTTAATGGCCATCGTTTCGATGGCGGTTACGCTATTTCGTGTGGTTACGACTGTTCGCCCCTTCAGCTATAAGATTCTGACGAGCTATACCCAGTATGGTCCAGATACCTTTGAAAGTGCTGAGTGGTATACACTCTATGAGTTTGCCGCGTTTGCACTTATCACCACCCTTGGAGCAATCTTTATTAGCGCACGACTTTTCCGCGTCGATAAGCCACTGTCGTACACGGTTATCATTCTTCAGCATGTTGTTCTCGTATTCTTGTTTATCGTTTCAAATGCACTGCTGATTGCATCCGGCGTCGCGTCGTAGGTAGAGCCAACGCATGAAGGTACCAGATATTGAAATCCCACACGAAGACGAACGGGGGTTTGTATATCGGTTTTTCGAGATCTTGCCGGCC
>JBPEXE010000120.1:0-3635 GCA_052031955.1 Saccharimonadales bacterium (SeqCode) | reverse complement strand
TGGATACACAAGGAGAAAGAAGTGGGAGAGATGCGATCAGTCGCACTGTACCGAAAGTACAGGGGGCTCAGTTTCGATGACATTGTTGGACAGGGGCACATCACGAATGTCCTGAACCGTGCTATTGAGCGCGGCTCGATTTCGCATGCCTACTTATTTACCGGTCCCCGTGGTGTCGGCAAAACAAGCGTCGCTCGAATTCTTGCCCATAAAATCAATGGCCTTGATTATGCCAACGAGAATAACCATATCGATATCATCGAGATTGACGCCGCCTCTAACCGTCGCATTGATGAAATCCGCGACCTGCGCGACAAAGCACAAATTGCACCCGTATCAGCCCAATACAAGGTCTATATCATCGACGAAGTACATATGCTCACTAAAGAGGCGTTCAACGCTTTGCTGAAAACACTTGAAGAACCACCAGCCCATGTCGTCTTTATTTTAGCGACCACCGAAGTGCATAAGCTGCCCCAAACAATCATCTCTCGAACTCAGCGGCATTCTTTCAAGCCAATTACCGTGACGGACGCAACAAAGCATCTCGGTGATATTGCGAAGAAAGAATCAATCAAAATCGACGATGCTGCGCTCGAACTTATTGCTAAGCGCGGCGATGGCAGTTTCCGTGATGCGATAAGTCTGCTCGACCAAGCATCAGGTATAGACGCTTCACCGATCACGGCTCAAGATGTGCAGACTATGCTCGGCTTGGCCGACCAGGATGCGGTTGACTCTCTTATTACGGCCATTCAGAACCAAGATGTTGCTCAAGCTCGTCTTACGCTGCAATCATTTCGTGATTCCGGCATACAGCCGGAGCTATTAGCGCATCAACTTATTGAATCTCTGCAATCATCAACTGAGTATCTATCGCACCTGCCATTGATTGAAGAGCTCATGACTGTGCTCGGCAATAGTCAGCCCGAACTAAAGCTCGAGCTGGTGGTGTTGCGCGCGTCATTGATTCCAGGTTCGACGCCACGACCGGAGAAACCGGAAGAGCCGCTAGCCACTCAGACAAAAGATGCCGAGAAGAAGCCTCAGGAATCGTCAGTGGAACCACCAGCGAAGTCGGCCATTGAGAGTCAACAATCAGTCGCTGCTGCTGAAGAACCGCAAATAGAGGATGTTCAAGTGCCAGCTCCTGTTACATCTGCTGCGGAAGAAATTAATGAGCTAAAGCAGTTTGATCCAGCGTCATGGCAAGACATTGTTGACGCTGTAAAGAAGTCAAACAATCCCATCGCATCGATTCTGCGAAATTCGGCCGTTCATCAAGATGATGACACCATTGTAATTGCGGTAAAGTTTGCCTTTCACCAGAAGAAACTTGAAGCCAGCGAAGTTGTTGATTTGATTACCAGGGCGATTCAGGATACCTTAGGACAAACACTGAAATATCGGGCGGTTGTGGCCGTCGCGGATGCTCAGCCAGCCGCACAAGCCGAGGCACCAACACCCGATGATAGTGACGATGCTGCCAGCAAAGTAATCGCGGCATTCGGTGGGGGAGAGAGGATGGAAATCTGATGGACGAAAACCCACCGAGCAAAGGAAGGATCCCGCCACAGAACACAGATGCCGAGGCTTCGCTGCTTGGTTCGATTCTGCTCGATTCCGATGCTTTAGTGCGCGTAGCCGATAAAGTATCGGCAATTGATTTTTATAACCCTGCGCACGAAGCGATTTATGTTGCCATCCTAAAGCTCTACGAAGCGCGCAAGCCAATTGATGTACTGACGCTGTCTAATACACTATCCGAAAGCGGAACACTAGAAGCTGCCGGTGGCAGTAGTTACTTGGCAGATCTCACCAATATGGTGCCGACAGCCGCTCATGCTGAGCACTATGCCGACATCGTCTCAGAAAAAGCTATTCGCAGGCGTCTGATTAAGGCCTCAGAAGAAATCAATACGCTCGGCTATAACGAAGGCGAGAAAGTGCAACACCTGCTCGAGAACGCTGAGCAGGAACTGTTTAGTGTTTCGCAAAAGTACATTAAGCAAGATCTGACATCGGTGGAAGAGATTCTATCGGAGTCTTTCGACCGACTTGATGAGCTTCACAAGGACAAGGGTGCATTGCGTGGGATTCCAACTGGCTTTAAGGGCATGGACAACATGTTGGCCGGACTACAACCGTCCGACCTGATTATCCTGGCCGCGCGTCCTTCCATGGGTAAGTCTACACTGGTCATGAACATCGCCCACAACGTCGCCACACAGGCGAAGCAGTCAGTATTGGTATTCAGCCTGGAAATGAGCAAAGAACAGCTGGTTGACCGGTTGTTAGCAGCGGAGGCAGGCATTGATGCCTGGAATATCCGAACTGGTAACTTGAGTGATGCCGATTTCGAAAAACTTGGGCAGGCCATGGGAACGTTATCGGAAGCACAAATCTTTATTGATGACACGCCTGGTATCACAGCACTCGAAATGCGCACCAAAGCCCGACGCGAACAGCACAAGCGTCCGCTTGGACTTATCATTGTTGACTACTTGCAGCTCATGAGCGGATCGAGCAGCACCGGCGATAACCGCGTACAGGAGATTTCAGAAATTTCTCGTGGCCTCAAAGCAATGGCACGTGAGCTGAATGTACCAATTATTGCGCTGTCACAGCTCAGTCGTTCGGTCGAGAACCGAAGCCCACAGATTCCACAACTGGCCGACCTGCGTGAATCAGGTTCAATTGAACAGGATGCCGATGTCGTGCTCTTTATTTACCGCGAAGACTATTACAACCCCGAAACAGAACGGCAGCATATTACTGACGTGCTCATTAAGAAGCACCGTAACGGCCCGACTGGCACGGTAGAACTCTACTTCCATCCGGATTTGCTGCAGTTTAGAGATATTGAGCGACGTGAACACGCAGTTCCTGAGGACGTATTCCAAGGAGGATGATATACTCGTCACAAGATAGGTGGGCATACACTATATGAAAGCTGAAACACTTCAGAACTTAATTTTGTACCGGTATAGATACGCATTTGCGTACTTCGTGATGGTGCTTGTTGGAGTTGGTACGCTCGTTTATAAGCTTGCCGACCTGCTACCGGGTATCTCACCTGCCGAAACAACTCAAGGCATGAGTGTCACACGAGATTCAACAACCATCTTTGAGCAGGGCCTATATCTGCCATATAACATCCTACAAATAATCAGCTCCGAGATCTTTGGCGAGTCAGCCCTCGCACTACGTGCCCCAAGTGTTCTGATTGGAATCCTCACCTTGGCGATGATGTTCGTGCTTGTGCATCTGTGGCACCGTGAAAAAATCGCTATTATTACGGTCATTTTTTTGGCAACAAGTAGTTGGTTTATTACATTCGCACGACTTGGTGCGCCCTATATATATCTTGGCTTCTCGATGATACTGATTTTTCTCTGCGGCTCACTCCTACGCCACAGTTCTCATCCAAGAAAAAGCCTTGCGCTCACAGCAGTTGCGCTCCCGCTTGCCCTCTATGCACCCTACATGATTTATATTTTGTTAATCTTTGTGCTGTTGTACAGATCCGAAATACGAGATTTGATGGAGTCATTCAACCGCTCAAATCTTATCCTACTGGGTATCATGGGAGCCTTTGCCATGTTGCCGCTACTGTATGCCTTTGTGGTAGACAT
>JBPEXE010000012.1:0-6940 GCA_052031955.1 Saccharimonadales bacterium (SeqCode) | reverse complement strand
ATCCATCATCAAACTAAAAAACTAACCCGTAGGGTTAGTTCCGTAGTTTGGCGGAGAGGGAGGGATTCGAACCCTCGAGACCCTTGCGGGCCTGACGGTTTTCAAGACCGTTGCCTTCAGCCGCTCGGCCACCTCTCCGTGTGAAACAACTGCGCTTTTCGAAGAAAAACGTGGTGTACCCGACAGGATTTGAACCTGTGGCCTTTGGCTCCGCAAGCCAACGCTCTATCCAGCTGAGCTACGGGTACATGTCGTTGTGGCCGAACTGCAATATTCTATCAGAACTACCTCTGTTCGCCAACAAATAAAAAAACCAGGTCTACCCTGGCTTACTTTATCTTGAGACCAATTAGCCAACCGATTGGCACAATAGTGTGCTAATCGGTGGAAGGCTTCTTGGTTTATAGATAAAAGGTACAACGTGTTTATCACCAAGTCTTCCTGACCGATTTGCTGAACTGTTTTCAACAGATTGGCCAGCAAGACTTGATGCACGAACAAAAATCATCTTAACCCAAACTAAAACTTTTTCCAAACTTTTTTTGATTCTAGAAGCGAATTCTGTGGACAACTCTATCGATAAAATCGGGCTCGCGGTCGCGGTGGGGGAGGTACTGGCCAAGAGTATTGATAATGGCATCACCATTCTCCGGTGCAAAATATATCGAGATCGGTGGCATGAAACGCTCGACCGGTTCGAGATAGACGGACTCTACTGCGCCATACTGCATAATTGAGAACGACTTGAACGATGCGTACGAGTAGCCGCGACCGTCAATCTTAATGCCCTCATCGGATAAAACATACTTCAAGGAGCGGGGTGGGCGGTTCGCAAAAATGAGCAATGTAATGGCCATCATGGTAACCACAACAATCGATACAATGTCACGTAAAATCAAATATGTACCGGCAATCACAGCTGCCGATGCAACTCCGAACAACAGATACCACGTTACAGATTTTTCGTGGTGAATATACTCCGAAGCCTCCCACTCGATATCGTTTATGTTTTCTGCCATGACAACATTCTACCCTGTTTAATCTGTAAAACTCAACCGCAACAGTGGTAGAAAAGTGATTTTTATCTGGGAAAGTTCAAGATGTTACAGTATAATCTCACAGGTCGAGGAGAGGTACCCAAGAGGCTGAAGGGGACGGTTTGCTAAATCGTTAGGGGGAAGCAATTCCCCGCGGGAGTTCGAATCTCCCCCTCTCCGCCAGAAAGGAAAAAGTCACCCACGTGGTGGCTTTTTGCTTTCTATTGGGGCAGAAAGAGAATTGAACGGTCGAGTTCGAATCTTGTCAAATCCCTGATTTGAAAAGATTTAGTAGATGGTGGAATAGCAACGCTAGTCTACCATCGTGCGTTCATCTCCCCCTCTCCGCCAGACTGAATCGCCGACCTGTGTGGTCGGCTTTTTGTTTTTATTGTATCTGTTAAAATCATATATATGCACCAATGCTCTATTACAAGTTTTGAGACACCCGACGGCTACATGCTGGACGGGCTATGGTACGGCGCTGAGTCTGCAAAACGTGCCTTTATATTTATACATGGCCTGACCGCCTCAGTATTCTCACAAGCAAAGGTCTTGCCGCCGCTCGTCGACGAATCAACTGGCGTTTTATATTTTAACAATCGTGGCACGGGGCACATTGCCAAAGTGAAACGTCGCGACGAATCATCAGAAAAGGGCTACACATCTGAAATGATTGGTTGTGCCCACGAAGTGTTTACCGACTGTGTTGATGATATCCAGGGCGCTATAGATTTTGTGAAGAGCAGGGGGGCAGAAGAGATTTATCTTGTCGGTCACTCGACCGGATGCCAAAAATCGATTTACTACGCTTCTGATGAACAGCGCGCAAATAACATCAGTGGCATTGTTCTACTCTGTCCACTCAGCGATTACGCCTACGCGATGGGTGCCGAAAAAGAGGCTGCAACACGCGGCCAAAAGGTCGCCCAAGCTCTGGTTGACGCCGGCGAGCAACACGCGCTCATGCCCCA
Organism: Saccharimonadales bacterium (SeqCode); assembly: GCA_052031955.1. GTDB lineage: Bacteria > Patescibacteriota > Saccharimonadia > Saccharimonadales > JBPEXE01 > JBPEXE01. The sequence goes on along the minus strand of JBPEXE010000012.1, from coordinate 4,929 downwards.
AGACGTCTGGCCCGAACTCATTGATGCACAGCGATTCATAAGCTTATACACGCCCGATAGCCCCGAAGAAATCTTTAAGTACTGGACTCCGGAAACAGAGCCAAAGACATATTCGGCAGTCACCCTGCCGGTACTCACAGTTTTTGCCTCGGCCGATGAGTATGCCGATAGATCAGCCGAAGAACTTGCCGCATGGTTTAAAGAAAAATCTTCGGCAGGCACGTTTAAATCTGTAATAATCAAAGATGCACTACATAACTTATCTGGCTACGAAGACCAGGTCGCGACAGCAATAGAGGAGTGGGCGAAGTAATATGGATCCAAATCAGCAACACAACAATCAACAAAACGGGAATTCGGCACCGCCTCCGGGCATGTACCAGCCACAGCCACATGACCAGCTTGCTGAAAATCAGCAACAAACCCCTCAACCACATCTGATGGCTGACGAACAAATCACAAAAAAGCGCAAGCAAGCAAAGATGTTCACCGTCGTTGCGATTGTTCTGTCTTTACTCTTTATTATTGGCATTATTTTTGTAGCGTTCACCTTCCGAAGTGGCGACGACATTGACTCTGCCGACCTTACACTTGATGAGCAGCTTAAATCTGACGCCAATAGCCTTGGTCTCGCAATCATCAATTACAACAGCGGCCGAGAACCATTTGAAATTACGCCAAATGCCGCCGCAGAGCTGAAGGTCGCATATCTTCCGAGTGAGTTTAACGACCCGCGAACCAACGAACCTTATACTTTGGTGACGTCGATTCCCGAAGTGGGCGAGATGCAATACATCATTGGTGGTGTTTGCAACAATGACGATTCGGTCAGCCAAGGCACCGACCCGGATGGGTTTGCGGTTCGCGTTCGACTGGATACCGACAGCACGCTCTACTGTATTGAAAAATCAGAGGTTAAGCAGGCAACCAAGCCAACGCCATAGCTATTTGTTGTGTGCAACAACAGCAACCACAACACGCTGGGCGCCAGCTTCTTTTCGTAGACACTTTGCGGCAGCCTCAAGGGTTGCGCCAGTCGAGATAACATCGTCAACGAGAAGTACTTTTTGCCCATGCATTGAGTCTGCACTTACGCGGAACATTGTCGCCATTTGTTCTTTTCTCATCTGTTGTGTCGCGCCAACCTGACGCGCATGTCGCATGCGCCGGAGAGTCGGCACACAGGGCAGCTTGAGTTGCACTGCACAGCTTTTTGCCATCAGCTCAGCATGGTCAAAACCGCGTTGGCGGACTCGCTTCGAATCAGTTGGAATGTAGGTAACTGTTTCGATATGTAGACCGCTGGCCAGAACTTCATCTGCCAACATGCGCCCAAACAAGACCGCATACTCACGGCACGATTTGTACTTCATGGCCCAGATCGCATCCTTTAGCCAAGCTTCGTAAAGTCCGAGCTTTATCAATGCGAATATTTCTGATGACGAACGACAGGCCCGGCATGTCTTTGACTGAGAGGTTAATTTATTGCACCGATAACACGAACGAGCAGTCGTGGTAGTGTTGGATTGAATACAATTTTTACAGATTGCTACGTCTTGGTTATTGCAATTTATACAATGAAGGGGCGTCATCATCTGAAAGAGCTGACTTATCATATTTGTCCCGTTGTTAATTCGGTGTTGTAGATACTACACAATCAGCAGTTGGAATAAGATTAGAAGTTAAGTATAATTTAGCTACATTGGTGGTTATTGGTTAACTTATTAAAAGTGGAGGAATAATGGCAAGGCGACAACAAGACGACGACCTGCTTATGGATGACGAGTTGGCGGCCGCATTTCTTGATGAAGGCGACCAACCTGTCGATGACCCTGTAGACGACGTACCACAAGATCAAGATGCTGAAGGTGACTGGGAAGAAGATGATGCAGTACCAGGACAGCTCGCGGTTGATGTGTACGAGACTGCAGAGCGTTTATTTGTAAAGGCTCGCACCGCAGGTGTGAACAAGTCTGATCTGGACGTAAGCATTTCTGACAATACGCTGACGGTGCGCGGAACACTCTCGTCTGGTGACGAAGTTGAAGCAGAGAACTACTACCTGCAAGAATGTTATTGGGGTGAGTTCTCACGTAGCATTGCACTGCCTGTACCTGTGAAGGAAGATGAAGTAGAAGCTATCTTGAAGGATGGCGTTCTAACTATCGGCTTCACCAAGGTCAAGCAAGATACTGTCAAAAAGATTACAGTTCAGTAGATAACTGGCTATCGTTTAAAAAGGCCCGGACTCAAGCGGGCCTTTTTTAGTTTGTCCATTGGCGATGGGTAAGGGCAGAGAAACAAAAAGGACCCGCATGAAAGCAGGCCCTTTGCTTAGGTTCTTAAGTAAGAACTAATCGACTGTACTTGTACTTCTATCGACAACGAATCGGATGATGGTTTGGGCAAAGATAACGATGACCAGACCAACAATCGCGTAAAGAATCGTGTTCTTAGCAGCCTGCACATTACCACTGTCACCAGATGACGTAATGTAGCGGAGGCCACCGACGATAATCATGATTACAGATACAGCACCGACGATGATTGAGAAGATGTCGACAACTGTAGCAATAATGCTCTGTACAGCTGCGTCACCTTCACCGGTTGCACCACAGCCACCTTCGTCTTGTGCGGCATAGCTAATACCTGTGCAGACACCGCTTTCTTCCGGGTTGAACTGTGCATTGGCTGTGCCAGACAGAACAAAGACGGGGAGTAACAGTGCAGCCATCAGCGCAATTGTTGCGGCAATTGATCGAATGCTTAACGTTTGTACCATGTATTGTTCCTTTAATTTGTAGTTATATGTTCAAAGTGTACCACCTCTGGTGATACAGAGCAATTACCCATCTTAGGTCGCTGGAGTATCTTCTTCTGTTTCTTCGGTAGTTTCAGTTGTCGTGTTCACACCGTTAGTCGACGTGTCGATAACGAAGTTCACGATAACTTGCGCGAAGATAACAATAATCAAACCGACTACGGCATATAAAATGGTATTCTTCGCCCCTGCGGTCTTCGATGAATCGCCTGCTGATGTGATGTAGCGTAGACCACCAATGATAATCATGATGACCGAGAGGGCACCGACGATAATTGACAGAATGTCTACTACTGTTGCAATGATATTCCCAAGACTACCTTCAGCACCAGCAGCACTACAGTCGCCACCGGCCAGTGAGACTCCGCGACACGCCGCATCAGTATCCTGAGCGTGAACAATGCCCGAGCCCAGAACGGTACTCGCGACAAAGAGCAAACCGAATGCTACGGCGAGAATGATTCCGAGCCGAGCAAAACTTTTTTGCATTGTCATGTTAGTTTTCCTTTCTTAATACATTTATTGTATAGCATTGTGCTTATGGCGCAACTATCTGTTACAACTCTCGCAGAACAAAGAGTATGATGGCGCGCGCAAAGATTGATACAACCAGCGCAACAATGGCATAGATGAGCGCGTTCCTAGCCTTGGCTGCCTTGGCTGCATCGCCACCAGATACCGTAAACATGATTCCAGATACAATAATGGTAATTACAGATATAACCGCAACGGTTGCACCAAGGATGGAAACGGTGGTTCGGAGGATATCGAGAACAATATTGTCATTTGCAGTGTCGTTTTGACCCTGATCCTGTCCTTCACAAAACGCGCTGTTCTGGGGTGCGCCTGGCACGTCACAGGCATCCTCGGCAAATACATGAACTGGTGCAAAAAGGATTGCCCCTGTTGCCATGATGGCGAGTAGTGTCAGTTGTAACTTCTTAAACATTGTTTCTCCTATACCCTTGATAGTACGTATCCAGAAATAATTGATGCGATAAGGACCACCACCAAGCCTACTAAGGCATAGATTATGGTGTTTCGAGCACTCGCAGCTTTCTCTGGGTTTCCTGTCGACGTAGCAAACTTGATTGAACCAATAAGTACAAATATCAGCGAAACCAGGGCAATGACAGCGTACGCAAAGTCGAGCACTCCCTCAATAAATGAGTTGTCCGGCTCTACGCCCGGGATATTAAGCGCGTTGCCTTGATCGAGACCGCCAGGTGCGAGAAGGCTCATGATAAAGCCAACGACAACGCTCGAGGAAACAGTTATCACAAGACCGGCAAGTGCATTTATAAGAGTCTTCCGAGCCGTTGAGGTCGCCTCTGGATTACCCTGCGAGGTAATGTACTTGACGCCACCCCACATTACAAAGATCACCGATAAGATTCCGCCAATGAAGAGCATACTTTCAAATATGGCGATCCCAATCAACCAGAGTTGATTTAGCTCTATATCTTGGCTGATTCCATTTGCACCATCACAGTCAAGATAGTAGTGCCATGGCAGAATGCCGCCCTGGCCGGCCACGGCGAACAACTTATCGTCATTGTTTCTGCCACAAGCATAGGACTGCTCAACAGGACCTTGTGCGGCAAAGCCGACAAACAACAGTAGTCCAAGCGAGATAGTGGCGAGCGTTTTTTTGAATATCATGAGCCTAATGCCCCTCCGGGGATTAACCATTCCAATAATGCCCACCCAAATATGTAGACCATTATACCAGCTGCGACCTTAATCATGCGACCAACTGCTTGCGAAGTTTTATTGGGGTCTCCACGCGCCATGGTGTACTGCATGCCCACTACGGCGATTGTGATTGATGCCACCACCGTTACACCAATACTTAGAAAGCGAACAATTCTAATAAACTGACAGAGTATAGGGCTTTCTACGTTGCCATCAACCCCATACTCACTACAAGCAAGTGTCTGCGGTTGAGCGGCATCGGGCAGCTCATCAGGCTCGCAAAGGTTGAAGGTTTCCTCGGGGTTACCCTGACAAGCGGTAGTAGATGGGTCTGCAGGGGTATCGGGATCTTCGCCAGCAAGCGGGGGATCAACAGTTTCTTGACGACGAATCTCTATCTGGCCACCATTTTC
>JBPEXE010000119.1:0-12350 GCA_052031955.1 Saccharimonadales bacterium (SeqCode) | reverse complement strand
TCGAGAATAAGTGTTGCCTCTTGGCTGTTCATCGGCGCCAGCGCACGGCCCAACGCAAAGGCATCCGGCTCCATGGCCACGACGTTCAGACCGATTGATTCAATCAAATCGAGTCGGGATTCAACGTACTGTTTTGTGACACTTGCCAGGAGGACTTCAACTTTGTTTGGGTCGGTTGGCGATTGGCCTATCACCTGCCAGTCAATCTTTGAATCATCAACCGCTGTTGGGATAAACTGGTCCGCCTGATACATGATGGCGCTTTCCATCTCTTTCAGTGGTAAGTTCTGGAAGTCTACCGCAGTGGTAAACATCTTATTAGATGGAATACCGACTACTACATTCTTGGTTGACGTTCCGGTCTGCTGAATCAGTTGCTTAATGGCGCCGAGCAGTTGGCTTTGGTGAGTTGGCGAGTCGCTCAGACTGACGCCTGGATCAACAGGTACGCTGCCATAACGAACTAGCGAGCGTTGTGTGCCACCCCCTTTAAGTTGCACGAGACGGATTGCTGTCGTTCCGATATCAAGTGCGAAGTAATCACTGGTAGAACCGAATAGTCCCATAGTTACGCTTATTTTAGCATAAGCATCATCTGTGCAATAGAGGAAAATATCTAATTAATTGCGGGTGGCAAATCGATCAATTGTTCGATTTCGAGTTCTGGTTCAAAGGTCGATACCATGAAGTGGTCAGCGATGAAGAAATCAGCTGATGTGTTGAAGATTTCGGCCGGCTGATTCCCTCCGTTCGGGTTGGTGCCGCTGATGCCGCCATAGGTACGCTTCAATTCAATATCCTCGGCTGTGAAGATTCCGTTGACAACCAGTTGGTTGACGCACGAGCTAGAACTCAAGTTGCCGGTTGCATTTGAACAATCATCAATCACGCCTCCAGCGTAGTAAATCCCATCCAGGCGCGTAACTGCACCGTTAATGTTGATATCGCCCGTGGCGACCACTATGAATGATGGAATGTCATCCTTGTTGTTGGTCGTGTAATCCTCGAATTCGATGTTCCGGTTGATGGTTACGTCGCCATCGATAATTATAGTTACCTGCGTCCCCTCACTAATGGTCAATGCTGCCGCACCAAAATTGTAGTTGGAATTGTTCGGCCCAATAAATTGTCCAGACGTGTTTTGGTATGCCGCTGGCGATGCTGGCAAATTCCGTACCCCTGGCAATGATGTGTCTCGTGATAGATAGGTGTCAAGGTTATGGAAGCACAATCCGTTTGCATTGAAGTTGCCCAAACTTGGCGTGTTTGCAAAAGCTAAGCGAGTACCTGTTCGGGTAAATGACCCCCAGTTTCGGGCAGGTCCTGTTGAGCCAACGATATATCGTGCATAAGACCCCAGTGAACCCAGCCGTGCACCACGTATGTAGGCAGAACCTGTTGGAGCACACCACGGTGTTCCGTAGCCATCGGTTGATGGATCAAAGTCACCACCAGCCCAGATGCCATTTTCTCGTACATCCACATATGCCTGCTCGGCGACGTTTACACACTGTCGATAGTTTTGACTACCGGTCGTCTGATAATCATCACTAAAGCCACGATCTTTGCTAATAAGAACGCGTACACAGGCGACATCTCCCAGCCCGGCTGTCGCATTGACGGTTCCGCTAAAGGCAGGCACATCGAAGCAGCCACCAGCACCGCGACTAATGTTGACCGTCCTATCAACCGTTGCGCCACTCACGTTGGTATCGGCAACTACACGCACGCGAACACTCGGCGCAACACCACCCGTTGAGCCAGTTGGAATTGCATCTGTATTACAGACATCGGCATCAACTGTAAAGTTGCTGGTTGGCAACACAGACGATGAGCTAAATGTCACATCAGATGGAGTCAGTGGCGCGATATTATAGCGCAAGTTATATACCCTGAAACACGTTGTACGTGTTGTCGTGCGATCGCTGAGCGTCGTTACATTCGGGCTTGGGGCTGCCAGTCCAGCCGCAGGACTCACCCTATTGGCGCACGATATTGATCGGTTGTGAGGCGCATCGCTTCGAATCGTCCATCTGTTGTTAGCTGTGCTATGTGTTCTGACACCGTTCCGTGCGAGGCCACCAAGAGCAGGACTCGTATATGTGCTTGACCCGCTGATACTCGTGTCCGATACGATAAAGTATTCCCGATAGGCGGGCCCTGTGCCGGTAGTTGACGTATTTGCATTGCGCACATTACCTGTCACGCCAAACGATGTGCCTGCGTAATATCGAGGGAGCGAGTTAAAGGTTGTCGGTGAAGACGGTGTGTAGCTATAGGTTAAGCGAGTTACCCGCCAACATCGGCGCTCAGCGCTTGGAATAACTTCCCAGTTTGGATTTGATGCGCTATTTGCTCGTACCAATGCTTCGAAGCACAAGACGGTGCCGTGCGGCGCGTTGTTATCAACCCGCCAACTGGTATAGCCGGGAGCCCAACCTCCTCCGGCACCAAGACCGGGTCGAACCCATCTATATTCTTCTGCTCCCGCGTTTGAAAGCGAACCTCCGGCCGCGTTGGTTGCAGTCACCCATTGGCGTGTCGTCGCATCAAGTGGTCGAAGTCGCAAGTCATAGTTTTGGCTGGTACCTGAGCCAACATTGTAGTTCAGTGGGCGTACTTGTACGGTGCCACCAGCACCAACGCTTCCGGGAGCCGCCTGTGTACCTGCACCAACCCCTTGAATGCGTGGATCGTGATCCCAGGTTGGGCAACCGTAACTCGCATGAACCTCGGAAAATGGCATCCAGACCTGCACGCCATTGCTGGCGAGAATGTTCCAGAATACCCATGTGTAGCGATGGCCCGGCTGAGCAGTAAAGTAGTATTCGCCATATTCATCGTTACTGATGTTGACCTCGCCACTGGCAGGCAGGCCGGTTACCGGAACCACCGAGTTAGTTGTCTCATCATATAGGCGCATGTATGGTCTCTCGCCTTGCTTTGGGCCGGGTGACGCTGGCCCAAACACGCCATTAACCGGGTGGTCCATGTCATAAATGCGTAAGTATGTTCGACGTGGCGTCGTCACATCGCAGGCTGTTCCAAAAGGCAGTGCATACTCCAGGTATGGCGAGCTGCCATCGCCATTCCGCCAGCCACTATAAAGTGCGTAGGCGCCGGAATTGTTTTTCGGACCCATAAAGTACTTTGTGCGACTACGCCAGTTATACCAGTTTGTTTGTTGTGATGGTTCGCTATATGCCACGGATGAGTCGCTGTCTGCAAAGAATGACATGCGGGCTCCCGATAAGTTGTGGACACGTACGCGACAACTCATCTCCGACCCTGCATAATCTGCGACCTGAATACGAATGACCGTACCAGCTCGATACACATTCGGGCCATACTTTGCGCCACCTGCTTGCCAACGTGCATTGAAGTTGTAGGCTCGTATAACAGTAACGCCCCCTGGGTTTTCTAATTCACCCAGTAGGTACGAGCCGGAGACAGGATCATCGGCCCATACTTGGGCTCTTCCTGAGTATTCACAGCGACCATTCCAACCCACTAAGACAGTTTGAGCATTCGGGAGTGATGACGCGCCATTATAAAAGGTTTCAAATCGCACGCGGCCTGTTTGTAGTGATGACTGGTTGCTTGGCGAGTTGTAATAAAAACTTGATGCCAAGCTCCATGAGTCGGCATGGCTTTGCTGCACACAGTCGCCGCGACGCCTGGTCAGTTGACCGCGCGGAAAGTTAGCTTGAATCGGCAACGCGCTATTGCGCTCGGCTGCAGAATCAAAACAACTTTGGGCACTGGCTGGCTTCGATGAAGTTAATACAAAAATGCTCGTCAACGCAACGACCAACACGACAGTCGCCAGCAGTTTATGCTCGAGTATTCTAGACTGCATCACCTTCTTGCCCGTCTGAACTACCATTATCAAGCTCACCGTTTTCGAAATCAATCAACAGCTGGTGGGCGTCGGCAGCCGCACGCATCTGTTCGGCTTGCAGCAATAGGCCATCTTCATCATATGCGGCCTCGGCAAGCTCAGCTGTCCGCTTAGCAGACTCCCAGTCTTGAATTTGCACATAACAGTTCATGGCAAGTTCGAACTTCTTGCCCCGCTCCTCCAGACTTTCAATCTTTGCAGCTTCTCGCTCCAAGAACATGGCTTGATCTTCATTACATTCACCAACATCAAGCGTATCGGTAATCTCTTGCTCTTCATAAACTGATTCACCGCCAGACAACAAGAAAAACCAAACCAAACCACCAATCAAAGCAATGACAGCAAGCGCCACCAATACAATAGTGATGATGGTTCGATTGCCTGTTTTTGCCCCGGTTTTCTTTTTACCCTCGGAGGCTTCTGCCTGCTCTTTGGCCATGCCTACCCTCTTACACAGATGGATTAACTCTTACGCTTAAGATATCACATAATGCTTATGATGTGTACAAAGTTTCTAGTAGATGACTGGGGGCAAGTCGGTCTGATGTGTAATTGGCAAGTCTTCGTGGAAATCTGAAATCATTATGTGGTCCGCCAAGTACATTTCGGCGCTGAAGACAAACTCCTCTGCCTCACGGTTACCGCCATTGGCATTCGCCCCACTCACACCACCGTAGGTGCGCCTAAACTCAATATCGTTGGCCACAAATGAACCTCGAATCCGTAAATGGTTGGTACAGTCGGCCATGTCCAAGTTGTTCGGCCCGTCAGAGCATGTGTCTATCTCGCCGAGCGCAAAGTACAGTCCATCCAGATTCTCAACTGCGCCCCGAATTCGAATGTCACCAGTTGCGACAAGGATGAATGACGGAATGTCGCCCTTGCTCATGGCGGAGTAGTTGCCAAACACAATGTCGTCGGTAATTATCGCGTCGCCCTGAACAATCAGAGTTATTTGCCTTCCCCCTGGAATGGTCTCGCCACCAAATGTCAGGTTGCCGCTTCGTACAAACTGGCCACTGCTACTTGGGAAGCTACTGGTCGACGATACGCCTGTGACCGCTGTGTTTTGATTGAGATAACTCACGAGGTTTGTGATACACAACCCCTGGCTGTTAAAGCGACCGATTGGTGTTGGGGTGTTCGCAAAGCTTAGGCTTTGGCCAGGCACACTACCACCCGAACCAAATCGAGTGATATTCCAGCTAGCACCGACAATGTAATCAGCAAATGCACCGATGTTGCTTAAGCGCGAAGATCGAATAAAGCCGGCTTGTTGGCCGCCGGGAACCGGGCAAAAGCCCCCACCCGTGCCGGATGGCGTAGAAGCAAAATCGCCACCCGCCCAAACTGAGTTGTTGTGCACTTCCAGATAGGCCTGTTCCTTGGCTGTCATGCAAGCCAACTCGCCCCAGCCGGTCCACTGATATTGGGCGTTGGTTGAAACGTTGCTCGTTGTGATGATTGGGCCACCTTCCCAGCCGCGTCGATAGCGAGCACGTGCCTGCACGCAGATGTCATCACCAATACTTACGCTGAGCGTGCTTGGCACTACTACCGTCATGCTACGCACTAGTGTGCCGCCACCGTTTATCGTTACATCGTCCAGATACGTAATTGCAGCGTCACTCGTGTCAAAGTCGGGCTGTGGAATACCGGTGATTACCGACCCATTGCGCAGGTACCTAAAGCGCACGTCAACAATACCGTCATTTGCTGCACTTGGGCCGTTGCGACTATCTCCATCACCGGAGTTTTCAACTTCAACGTTATAGGTCCAATCAAAGTTCGCACCTGGCACAAAGGTATTTGTTGATGACCCACCAGTTGGCTGATCAATCTGATATTGCTCTGCCACATAAATATCAATGCGACAGGTTGAGCCAAACCACTCGACCCCATCCTGCACCATACGCCAATCGAAATCGTACTTTATTGGGTTTGCTATTGTAGCTGGGTCTGGAGCGGTGGCCTCAAACGCAAACGTAGCCGTACTCCCTGGTGCGGTGCTGCTTGGCACTGCCACGCGGTTTGTCGTCACCGATGGGTCAAGCGGTGCCCACTGCTCATTGTCTTGCGGATTTTGCGTCCCTAGTCTGTAGCTGTCGGTAGCCGTCCATGTTGTCGTACCGGTATTTTCCATTTTCACTTCAGCTTCAAACTTGGCGCCCGGCTGCACATAGTGTCGGCCGTTACTGGCAGTAAATACGCCAGCGGTAAACGAGATACTTTCGCAGTCGGCCTCATTTGAAACGCAGTCAAAATAATACTCTGAACTGTCATACGGGATCCAGAACTGCACCCCATTGTTACGCTGAATACTGTTCCATTCCCATTCAAACTGGTCACCCGGTGAGATTGAGAGCGCCAAAGGGCCGGCAAATATTTCACCGACATCAACATCGCGCTCATCGTCCTGACCGCCAATGTACAGAGCCTCAGATGTAGGCGTGATGAAAGCCAGTTCAGCGCTTGTGATTGACTCTCCGGTTGTGACATTTCGAAGTACAAAATTCACGTTCGCATCACTTGGCGAACCACCGGCGCCAGCATGGTCAGCGTCCTGCCATCGCAACCTAATTGTAGGTGATGCACCGGCGTCACAGGGAATACCAAAACGGAATGTATAATCGTTATCAAAATTACTATAGCTGCCATCGCGACCGTTCTGGACAGCATTTGGCTCGCCATCGCCCAAGCCGCCAACAAAGCCTGCTGTGTACTGAGTATTGCTACTGTTTGCAGCCAGTCCGGCTCGCATTCTAAAGCGATTTATGCGCCCTGCGCCCGTTGGAGAGCTCTTATGATATGGAAAGTGCGCGGCCACAATAATGCTTTTATTATTGTCGCTAGTTGTTGGTGGAGTCAGGGCAATCGTCAGGTTAGTCCAGGTGTTCTCTGTTAATTGATCGTTCCTGACAGTCACACAGTCACTAGCCGTCTGCATGGTTGTAATATCGGTATACTTTCGATTTCCGTCCGCATCACTCTCACAAAATAGAAACTCGGTAATATATGCGGTGTTGGTGATAGTATTACAGCGCCCATTGAGTGGCTTGCCGCTACCATACCAATCCCATGTGTTTTCAAAACACCCATCAAATATACCCGCTCGAAACGTCGTGGTGCCGACGGGGTACGTCAGTTTTGTCCAACCAACCGGAGCATCCAATTTCACACCATTGCCTTCTTGGGCAATTTCGACAAACGTTGCGTTCGATTCTGTGCCAGTAATCAAGTCTCTGTCCGGCAGCTCGTTTTGCGCGGCCTGAGCAGTACCACCGAACATGAGCCCGACAGCTGTAAGCGCAATAAGCAACGTAATAGCTACCAGCATTCTTCTCATCACAGTTGCTCCTGCAATTCTTTGAAGTAGGATATTGATTCGTCCAAGTCAGAATTTTCCTGTGCCTCAAGTGTATCGATAATTTCTTGATACAACCCCCGAGCAGCGTCGCTGTTGCCCTGTGCGGCATAGATGCCCGCAAGTTGCTCTTGGTAGCTTTGCTTTAACGATGCCTCCTGGGTGTCGAGCCCGGCAATAAACTCTTCTACGCATGCCGTATCGCCAAGCGCGACGCAAGTTTCAATCTTAAGCTGGTTTAATTCGCGGAGTTGCTCCGTATCGGTTTCTTGGGCAATTGCTGTCTCGAGCTCTTCTCGAATGTCTCTAAGTGTCGATTCGTCGGCAGTCGCTATATCTTCGCCGTAATTCCTAACTCTCGCTTGTTCAGTCGTTTCATTCGGTATTTGAACTTCACTGGCCGGATCCGAGCTTCCGGCGGAGAGTAGGATTGCAATCAGAGAAACACCCACTACTGCAAGTGCTACAAACTCAAGAACTACCTGCTTTCTATGCAATTTTCGATGCTTATCGGTCGCCATCAAATCCAACAATCAATCTTGCTTATGTTTTTTTAATAATAACAGATGTGATATTAATAAAGAAGTAGATTAATAATACATTGCATTTTATTGCTATATCTGGTATAATATGTCCATGGAACGTTACATTGTGATGAGGATTCTGCTCGGCCTATTCCTGCTCTTTGCAGTGATATTCTTTATTGTCCGACTTGCGGGAGGTGGCGATGATGAACCTGTCATTGACGAAACCTCATCATCAGAAGTCCAACCGGTCGTATTGGGTGAGCAAAACACGATTGCATCAGAGATGCAGTTGACTATTCGCGGTCGCATTGTTGCGCCTGAGGACCACCGCCAACTCCGCTTCACCATATCTCAAAACACACGCAAAATTGAGATTATCGAGGGTTATGACAACGAAGTACTCGACTCAATGACACTTCCAAATACTGCTAATTCGTACGAGCAGTTCCTCTATGCACTGGATGCCCAGGGCTTTACCGAGGAGCGTGTTGAGCCAACGCTGACCGATCCAAATGGCGCATGTTCAGCCGGTCGTCAGTATATTTATACCGTTGAAGTGTATCGAGTAGTTCGTAGCGAGCTGTGGTCATCATCATGTGCCGGTGGCCAGGGTACGTTTGGCGGCGACCGCACCGACATTGTCCGTCTCTTCCAGCGTCAATTCCCTGAGTACCAGAGCTTTACGTCCGGACTCAACCTTTAATCTGCCAGGGGATTTGTTGCAGATAGCTTTGTGTTGGCGAGTTGCCAGTGGTTATCTTCACGTCGCATCACAATCACTAGAAAGTCTTCGCCCCCCTGTTCGGCCGGCACTCGATACACGGCACTATACACCCGATTTTCACCGCTAACACTTTTTCCTAGCTCACCCTCAACAAAAGTTAATGGTGCGCCATTTTCAATTAAATTATCGACGTACGATATGCTGATGATTGCTTGTCTGTATTCTTCGTCGTTTGGATTTACTACGCCAACAAATTCGTCGAGCTTGTCTTTAACGCCATTTGTGTCGCCGTCACGCAATTGTTGAGCCACTATTTCTGCGTTAGATTTACCGGATGAAATGAGACTCTGCTCGTTGAAATAAATATAGCCAATTATGAGCACCACGAAGGCAACGGTAATGGCGCTAAAACGAATGAATGCTGATCTTTCCATGCCCTTAGTTTAACGTGAGCATTTTGAAAACGCGAGATGGTTGCGTTTATAGTTTCAATATTGTATAGTATTCACGCTGTGGGAACAGATGTAAAACTCACCAGACACAAACGTGTTCTACTGCCTTTAGTGGCAGCTTTTTTGGTGAATCTATTCCCTATCGGTGCGGCCTTTGCCCAAGAAAACCCGGAAGCAAACCAGAGCGTTGAGCTCGAAACGGGCAACCTCGCCATTAAAGAAAACCCTATTTACGAACGACTCATTGAGGCAATCAACTTTTTATCTGTCGGCGTAACCGTTGTTATAGCTATCTCAATCGCCATCGCCGGTTATCAATACATTACGTCTCGTGGCGACCCGAGCCGTACGTCGGCCGCCGTTAACCGCATCGTGCAAGCCGGCACAGCTATGCTGCTCTACGTTTTTGGCTGGTCAATCCTCAACTGGATGATCCCGGGTGGCGTTTTAAACTAGTTTTCTTTACCTGACACTTGCCGTTGCCACAGTGCGTGGTAGCGGCCTTTTTTCTTTAAGAGTTCTTGGTGTGTGCCCTCTTCGACGATCTCGCCGTTGTGCATCACGATAATTCGGTCTAGCTGAGCCACTGTGCTCAGGCGATGTGCAATCACAATTGCCGTGTGACTACCGATAATCTCAGGTAGCGCAGTTTGTATGATGTGCTCACTCTCGCTATCAAGCGCACTGGTGGCCTCGTCGAACAACAATATGGGTGCTTTCTTCAGCACTGCGCGGGCAATAACCACGCGCTGCTTCTGGCCACCGCTGAGCTTTACTCCCCGCTCTCCAACCACCGTGTCATATTTGTTGGGAAGCTCCTGTATAAACTCATGAGCATGAGCGGCCTTTGCAGCTTTGTGAACGTCACTGTCGCTGGCTTTCGCATCATGATATGCAATGTTGGCTCGAACAGATCGGTGGAAGAGCAAGGGTTCTTGTGGCACATACGCAATGAAGGCGCGCAACTCACTCTGCCGCACGTCCTGAATCCGCGTACCGCCAATAAGAATTTCTCCTTGGTTAAGCTCATCAAAGCGCATCAGCAGACTAGCCAGCGTACTCTTGCCTGCTCCGCTCAGTCCGACCACGCCAACCTTCTCTCCATTGGCAATCTTCAGATTAAAATTATTGAATACATCTGTGGTTTGAGCACCATCTTGATAGCTAAACGACGCATTCCGAATTTCGATATCTGCCTGCTTACTGTTCAGCTTCTTGGGCTTTTGTGGGTCACGAATTTTCTCGTCATTATCCTTGAGAATTTCTAAAGTCGGCGCCATCTTTGTAACGAGGTCGTCGTGGCGGAAGATAAGGTCTGGCAAGTCTTCCAGGTTGCGCAGGATCTGGAACATGTAGGTTATTGTCAGCACCAATGTGGCGACGGTCTGCTCCACGCTATCGTTCGCCTCCAGAGCAAACCAAAATGCTAAGCCAACCAAGACAGTGGTAAAGATACTTCTGGGCAAATTGAGCAAGATTGGAATCTTGCGCCGCATCCAGAATGCATCCGTCTCGACTCGCCGCAATTTTTCAATTCGAGCCAGCGCCTCTTTCTCGCGACCGGCAGACTTATAGGCCACGATATTCGTAATGTCATCGGCTACTTCACCGGAAATCTCGCGATACACTTCGTGCGACTTTTCTCGGTAGATGTACGCCTTTTTCGAAACCCACATCATGTATGAGCCCTGAACAACAATAAGGACAACCGCCACAACACCAACCTGCCAAGCGGTGAACAGCATGACGATAGCCGGAAATGTTAAGGAGATTGCTGTGCGAAGCAAATCGCCACGAATCATGCGCACCAAAATCAAGGAGCTGTCGAGGTATTGTCGGAACATAGCGGTCAGGTAGCCGGCATGGTTGTTGCGGAAAAACATCATGTCTTTGTTGGTGAGCTTTTTGTAGTACTTCAGCATTAAGTCTTCGTACTCATGATTCTCGGCCCAAAGTGCATTCAGATCTGCAAGACCTGCCATAACCGCCGCAACAGTAATAACCACCCACACAATGATGATGTCTTGAGCTGAATCAAAGTCGCCAACGGACACCGATGCGACCAGTTGCGCAAGCAACATCACGGTAATAATGCGCCCAATAAAAGCCCGCGTGCCCTCAGCGAGCAACGCAATCCAAACAGCAGGCTGACGCCCATATGTAGAAATTATGTGCTTATATACTTCTTTGTTCACTAGCTATATCTTACCACCTCTGTTAAAATTACGACACTATGAGTCTATCAATCGGCATTGTTGGCCTGCCCAACGTCGGCAAGTCAACGCTTTTCAATGCCCTCACCAAGAACAATGTGTTAGCTGCAAACTATCCGTTTGCGACTATCGAGCCAAACACCGGTGTCGTGCCGGTGCCTGACGAGCGCATCTACAAACTGGGCGAGCTATACAAGGCCGCGAAGGTCGTTCCGGCAACGGTTACTTTTGTTGATATCGCCGGCATCGTAGCCGGTGCCCACAAGGGCGAAGGCATGGGAAATGAGTTTCTCTCGCACATCCGCGAAACGGATGCGATTGCCCAAGTTGTACGTGCTTTTGAGGATGACGACATTCAGCATGTCGATAACGAGATGAATCCCGCAAAAGACATCGATACTATCAATACTGAGTTGATTTTGGCCGACATACAGACTGTCGAGAGCCACCTTCCAAAACTTGAGAAGCAGGCCAAAAGCTATGCTGAAGCCAAGAAACGAGTACCAATTCTAGCCACCATTCTTGTGGCGCTAAATGAAGGTCAACTTGCGATTAATTCAGGTGTAGATCTTGATGAGATTCGCTACCTAAATCTCCTGACTGCCAAGCCGTTCATATACGTCTTCAACCTCGATGAGGCGGGCATTCAGGATGAGGCAAAGCAGGCCGAACTGCGCACCCTTGCACCGACCGAGCACGTTGTATTTGTGAGCGCGAAGGTTGAAGCCGAAATCGCCCAACTCGATGGCGAGGAGGCTGAAATGTTCATGAGTGAATACGGATTGCAGGAGTCCGGTTTGGAGCGCTTGAGCAAAGTTGGATTTGAAACACTGGGTCTCCAGACCTATCTGACAGCCGGCGAAAAAGAAGCCAAGGCCTGGACCATCAAGCGTGGTGCAACTGCCCCACAAGCGGCCGGAGTCATTCACGGTGACTTTGAGCGCGGTTTTATTGCTGCCGATATTGTGAGTTATGAAGATTTAATGGCAGCCGGCTCACGATCGGCGGCACGCGCTAATGGTAAAGTAAGAACAGAAGGTAAAGACTACGTCATGCAACCAAATGACGTCGTGGAGTTTAAATTTAATGTCTCGAAATAAAAGGATGTTTCCAATGTTAGAAGGTACGAAACTCGAAGGCTTTGAGCCAATCGAAAAAGTTGAAGAGCT
>JBPEXE010000118.1:0-2131 GCA_052031955.1 Saccharimonadales bacterium (SeqCode) | reverse complement strand
GCCGCAGCTAATCCGGACGACGAACCACAAGACTTAGATTCTGAGGAGGCAAACTAATGTTAGACGCACCAACCATCGGACTTGTTCTCGGTTCTGCAGCAATTGACTCAATCAACCCATGTGCCATCGGTGTACTCATTCTTATGGTGTCAGTTATCTTGGGTGGCGGCAAAACTGGTGACGGCAAAAACACTACCAGACGACTGCTCGCTCTTGGTGGCGCATACATCTTTGCAATCTTCCTTACCTACCTCGTAGCAGGTCTTGGACTTGTTTACTTCTTCTCATCAATTCCGATTGTGATTGCCGAATACCTGTCGCTCTTCGTGGGTGCATTGGTTATCTTTGCCGGTATCCTCGAAATTAAAGACTACTTCTGGTACGGCAAAGGGTTCAGCCTACAGATTCCACCCTACTTTGCCAAAAAGATTCATGAGTATTCAACCAGCAAAAGTACGATCGGCGGCGTCATGTTCCTGGGTGCCTTTGTGGCAGCCGTCGAGCTTCCGTGTACCGGCGCCCCATATCTGGCCATCATCACCATCTTGCGCATCGACTTTAACGTCATGGCGTTCTTACTGATGGTGCTCTACAACTTCGTGTTCGTATTACCACTTATCGTCATTCTGTTCATGGTCGCTGGTGGTACAAAAATTAGTGCCGTGTCCAAGTGGAAAGAAGACAGCAAAGGATCAATGCGATTGTTCATGGGTCTGCTGCTTGCCTCACTCGGCTGGATTCTAATGCTAATCGCAAACGGAGCTATCAACTTTGGCTAAAGATAATCACATCGTAAAACGTGCCGGTCACACTGAGCCCTATGACGAACGCAAACTGTACGCATCTGTCTACGCAGCCTGCCTATCCGTGCGCGAGGAAGAGCAAACTGCAGAGATGATTGCAGACCGAGTCTCGAAAGAAATCGGCTCATGGCTCGACAATAAGCACGAAGTTACATCACACGATATTCGTTCACACGCAGCTGTGCATCTCGCTCACTACAACGACGATGCAGCCTGGATTCTTAAGCATCATAGGAATATCAGTTAGTCATGGCGGGTGGGAAACGACCGGCCCATTTTGATTACGATCTCGTCATTATCGGAAGTGGCGCAGGCGGTGGCGTTGCAGCTCACATGGCCGTTAGCCGCGGCAAAAAAGTAGCCATCATTGAGCAAGAAAAAATTGGTGGCGAATGCCCGAACTACGGCTGTGTGCCAACAAAGGCATTGTTACGCGCTGCCGAGCTGTATCATGATGCAAAAGAAGTGGCTCCCCAGTTTGGCGTGAAGGCAACCAATGTGACCATCAACACCCAAGCCATGAAGAAATGGAAAGATTTGGCAGTTAAGCGAACCGGCACAGGTGCCGGCGACCGCGCTTTTGCGGCTGAGGGTATCGCGGTCATCAAAGGTCATGCCCACTTTATAAGCCCATGGGAAGTATCGACCGGCAGTCAACGTGTGAGCGCAAAACACTTTATTGTTGCAACTGGCACAAAAGACTTCATTCCACCCATCGAAGGTCTAAAATCGACCGGTTTTATTACCTATCGAAAAGCGATTAATCTAACCTCGTTACCAAAATCTATGCTCGTCATCGGTGGCGGTGCAATTGGTACTGAGTTTACACACCTGTTTAGTGAGCTTGGCGTTGAAGTTACCCAAGTTGAGTACGCCCCGCGCATCATGGCGCGAGAAGAACCGGAGGCGTCCGAGCTTATGACTGCATTATTTGAGCGACGCGGCGTTAATGTTGTGACCGGCGCGCAAGTATTCAAGGTTGAGAAGGACCGAAGCAAGAAGGTTGTACACGTGAAACAAGGTGAAGAAACCAAAGTCTTTCGTGTCGACGAGATTTTACTTGCTGCCGGCAAACAACCGAATGTTGACCTTGGCCTCGAAAATGCCGGTGTTGAATACACCAAGCGCGGCATTACAACCAACAAGATGATGCAGACAAGCGCGAAACATATCTATGCTACCGGTGACGTGGTTGGTCCATTCGCCTTCACTCACATGGCCTCGTATCAAAGCCGAATCGCCGCCCACAACATCCTACACCGCCAGAAAATCTACGCTAATTACAAAGCTGTGCCCCGCTGCACGTTCACCGATCCCGAGGTTGCCTC
>JBPEXE010000117.1:0-1853 GCA_052031955.1 Saccharimonadales bacterium (SeqCode) | reverse complement strand
AAAAAATTATTCATGAAGAAGGCTTCTTTGCGTCGCTTGATCCAATCCCGGGCTCGCAACAGGCCATTGAAGAGATAATAAGCCACGGCAATTCAGTTTTTATACTCACCAGTCCGGGTATATCGTACCCAAATGCTGCCAGCGAGAAATATGCGTGGGTCGAGAGGCACTATGGCAAATACATGCTCGAGAGACTGATTATCACGCCGGCGAAGCCTATTATTCGCGGAGACATCCTGATTGATGACCGCCCGGAAATTCCTTATGAAGACAAAGCAATGTGGGAACACGTTTTGTATGAGAAATCATACAATATGGATGTTCAAGGAAAGCGCCGACTGAAATGGGAGAATTGGGCTGAAATATTGCCTGAACTGATAGCAAATAACTAGTGTTTTTGCTATACTCTTCAGGTATTTATGCCCCGATAGCTCAGCGGTAGAGCGCATCCATGGTAAGGATGAGGTCCCGGGTTCAAGTCTCGGTCGGGGCTCCACGTTTGATATATGGCAGATAACACTAGTCAAAAAGCTTATAATCTGGTAGACTAGTCAACTGAACTAGCGAATTGAGGAAACAATGGCTAAGAATACAAAGCGTAAGAACATTGGTATGGTGTCAGAAGGATCTGGCCATCGTACATATGTGACGCGCAAGAACACAATGAACACTCCAGACAAGCTCAAGCTGCGTAAGTACGATCCAGTAACTCGCAAGCACGAGTGGTATGTTGAGACCAAGAAAAACCTCGGCCGAAACGAAGTTTAGTCTTTAATTTATACTGTCGCTAATGCCGCGCCTTGCAACATTGCAGCGCGGTATTCTATTTTCTCAGACAACCACAAGCCCTCATCGAGCATGTCGCGTAATTCTTTTGCTGAAATGGGGTCACCCTGCTTAAACACATACAGCATATTGTCATCGATTTCGATGTTAAATCGAGAATAATTCATAATCATACGCTCCAGGACCATGTCATCAAGGAGTAGCTCGCTGGTCATCGAGCCATCCGGCCTGACATACATGTCAAAGTATTGGCTGGCAGAAACGTTCAGATGGCTTAACACCTCGGACGCTCTCCTCAGGCGTGGGAAGCGGGTGAATAGCGCATCATAAAAGATCTTGTCATGCTTCTTCGCATCAAGCACCACGTGTGGCAGGGCACTGGTCTTTAAGTGAATTGCTATCACCGTCCAATTTGCGGTCGTAGTTTCACCCGTATGAAGAGTATGGGTGGAGCGCCGGCTAAACGTGGTCAAATCATATCCATTCACCGTTCCGTGACAGTAATGAGAGTCCTTACTGATTGGTGAAAATGTGGCACCACGATATACATGCGCATCATCGTCCTGCTTGATGTCGCCAAAATAGACAAGTTCCACGCGATCCGCAAATTCCGTGAAATAGCCTTTAGTGTTGTGGTGGTTCCGAATTGTTTTGAGCATTTTTGTTTTTTATTGCGCTAATGCTAGTATGCCGAACTTATTCAGTTAAATCAAGTAGTGTACTGACAAACTCAGCTTGCGACCATATTAATGGAGTGACTGAGACCGGCTCGTTGTTCTCCGAATTGATTTGCTCTGACAATGCACCACTCTTGAGCATTTTATTTTGAGTCCATTCAAGAAGTGGCTTTGCTTTTTCCGGTGTACCCAGTTCATTATAGATTTGGGCGAGCCATAAGGTTGTTACAAACCATGGGTTGCCCAGTGACTTATCATCCATGCGACAATATTCATCGTTTTCATAGCGAGGCAGGCCGCCGGCCGGTGATTTATTGAGAAGTTGGCTCTCCAACGTTTTAAGCGACTGTTGTACTTCTTGGGAATCGGCGTCGAAGAGACCAAACATCA
>JBPEXE010000116.1:0-8578 GCA_052031955.1 Saccharimonadales bacterium (SeqCode) | reverse complement strand
GTGATTTGTGAATGGATTTGTGATATAACTACCCCGATGGATTCAACCAACACCTAGGAGGTGATTCGCATGTCCCTGTGGCATGAAGTCACCGATGGAACCATTTTCATCGGTGGCGAACTCGAAATTCAAGTGGTGCCCATGCAGCTCATCTACCGGGGGCGCATCGCTGAGGCGGTGGCGAGCCCGATTCCCCAACAGGCGTACTTCACATTCGACTGGATGGGGGCGAAGGACATGACCGACGGCGACCCGAAGTGGCAACGCTTCGACGACAGCGTCGACACCAGCCTCTGCCTGATGCTCATCGCTGAGCTCAAGCACAGCGTGCATGATGGGTACACCCGGCTGTTCAGCCAGGCCATACCCATCGAGGGTGGGCTGGCGGATGTCCTGCCGGGTCACCCCCTGATCTGCACCTTCTTCCCCCGGGGCAGCAGCCACATCGATCTCGATAAGGCGCCACGCATCTACGTTCCGCAGGTCTCGCCCGCGGCGTGAGTCCATCTCGAGGGTCGCTCGGTACGCCGGGCGGCCCTCACGGACCATGTTTACCTACTTGTCAGTTCACTATCCGGCGTCTCAACTTCAATCTGAATGTGATATGTACTTGGAATTTGTTTTTGAATATCAGCTTTAATCTCGTCTAATAATTTCTCTATCTGGTCTGTCGTGAGGTCATCGTCAATATGCACCTCTAACAGCACTAGCATGCGCGATGAACCCAAGAAAATCGTCCGCAAGTCGAGCACATCGCGAATGTGCTTGTGTGACTCTGCGAGCTCCTCAATTTTGGCTTGCGTGGCCGGTGTGGCAGTCCGCCCGACAATTAAGCCCTTAACATCGACTATGAGAGCTATAGCGGCCGCCATCATCGACAAACCAACCAACATACCGCCAAAGCCGTCATAGCGCGCATCACCGGTTATCACGTACAATCCGAGGGCAATCAGCCCAAAAAATGCCGACGTACTCCCCAAGAAGTCGAGGGTGAAAGTTGCCTTCGTCTCGACTAAACTTGAACCGAGCAACTGTCGCTTCCAGGCCGCCTTGCCTTTGCCGGTGCGTCGCAGTCGCAACAATGAGCGACTAAACGAGTACAGATTTGAGCTAAACCCGAACGTAAGCATCGCAAATGCAATCCAAATTGAGTCAAGCTCGACAGGGTTTAGGACCTGTTGGTAGCCAAGATAAAACGACAGAAAGCCGGTGCCCGAAAACATGAACATACCTGCCAGAAGCACCCAAAAGAAGACTTCGCGGCCATACCCGAGTGGATGCTTTTTATCGGGCTTTTTAGCCGACTGCTCCACACCCAAAAAGATAACGCCGGCAGTCACTAAATCCGACATACCCTGCAAGGCCTGAGCGAACATAGTTTGCGAACCGGTAAGAACGCCAACAATATAGTTAAGGGCCACATCACTGACACTGACAGCCAGTGACGTACCAACCACCTGTTTATCGGAAGGTGTTTTCGTCATGCCACCATGATACGTGCCGAGCGTTTTGTCGTAAAGATAATGCCTGTGCTTAACGCGAGATATTTTGGCGAAGGCGGACTGCATCGTCCAGCATAGTGTTTACCGTTGGAGCCGGTCCGGCGCCAGGGCCACCACCGACCGGATATTTGCCGTCTTTCCCGTCTGGGCCCAACTCAATCACACCTCCATTCGCTGTACCGCTGTAGTGGGCAATATCATCGAAGATAGGATTTTCGCCTACCCTGCGGAAGCCACCCACCAGTAGCCAGCC
Organism: Saccharimonadales bacterium (SeqCode); assembly: GCA_052031955.1. Lineage (GTDB taxonomy): Bacteria > Patescibacteriota > Saccharimonadia > Saccharimonadales > JBPEXE01 > JBPEXE01. The sequence continues at coordinate 6,823 of JBPEXE010000116.1, read as the reverse complement.
ATCGTGTTCAACACGGAAGCCACCAATAATTTCTTCCTGTGGCTCAGGTTGACCGTTTCCATCATAAATAGACACGATGAAACGTCGACTTCGAATTTCTCTTTCCAGCTTGGCGAGTTCGTCCTCATTAAGCTCAAACTGTAGTTCTCTCCAGTGGAGCACTTCCTCACTCAAACCGAGGGCATTGAATAGAATGCTCGTTTTCTTCGGGATGTCGCCTTGTGCTTCGCTCCTAAAGACCTCAAGTGGGCCAGCACCTTGGGGCAGTGGGTCAGCATAGCCAAGTTTGATGGCTTCGTGTGCCGCGATGCCGGCGGAAACACCATCGGACATCTGACTCTGCATGTAGGTTAAGGTCCCATTGAGTGCCGCGTGTAACTCACGGACGTTGCCGGGGTCGTAGGTAAACGTGCGGAATTGGTCTATCAGACGATTCCCACCGCCAACCGATGCGTTATAACCAAGCAACTCAAAGTCCGAGGTGGCATCTTGTGTTTCGGCCCAATGTTCGGCAAGCATTGCCTTTTCGGCGGTTACAACAAGCTTTCCTTGTCCAGCAGCCCACTTTGTTAGGCTAAGCGCGACGTCTGCCTGGTTTGATGGCAGCGTAATAAACAAAATGTCCGGTGCTTCATCATCCAGTAATTGCTCGTCAGCACTCTCATAATCGGTGAACTGCTCATAGCGACTAATGTCATCAAGCCTATCGCTGGGTATGTAGAGCCCGCTACTGCGTAGGACAAACTCTGGAAATTGAGCGAGTCCAAGTCGCTCTGCTACTTCCGCTTTCGCGACTTGATCGGCGAGCTCGCCACCAATATTGCCTGCACCGACAAGCCCCCATTCTAAATGCTCTCCTTGCGCCATACTCGCCTCCTACTTTTCATTGATGATAAATGAGCGCGAGGAGATAGCAAAGCATGAGCGGTTTACGGGCATGAAGAAACCCACCGTTGACCCTGCCGGACTCCCTCCGGGTGCGGAGGGCGGCAGGGTCGCGGGTGGGTTGTGGGCGGGTGGTGAGCAGGTTTGTACGTCCTAGCCTAGGGGTTCGAATGTGAAGACCTGGACGAATCCAGGATAGGCCTGTCTGGGCGCATCGTTCAGTTCATCACCCCACGATACAAGCCATCCCCCGCCATCGTTCCATAGTGAGGCCCTTGCTCGTTCGACGTCATAACGAGCCACACCACTACTCGGATGACCAAACCCGTACTTGTTTGGCGCCTCGTACATCTCCGTCAGAGCCATGTTGTCGGTCATGGCACTGAAGCTGAAGACGTACACGCACGAATCGGTACCGATGCTGGTGACGCTAGCCGGACATTCATGCGTCAGCGCTCCGGTCTTCCAGCTCCCATCCCACACGAGGTCACCTGGGAGCGAGCCCCATTGGTCTCGTGGGTCTTGGTTGAAGTGCAGCAAGACCGCCAGCGGGAAGATGACCATCATGATGACCGCTGTCACGAAGACCCAGAATCTCATGAAAGCCATGACTCGGACCCTTCCCGATTGGCGAACAGGCTGTAGGGGCAGACGGGCGTGCCTGCCGTGGGGGTGTTGATTTCTGTTGCACGCCGCATCTGGCGCATCCTTTCTTCTCGTTGAACTTGTTCCATCAAGATATGTGAGCACCGTCGCCTACTCGGCGACTACGCATAGTTCAAGACCCACAGCTTTCGCTGCAAGCACAAACCCTAGTTGTAAAAGTACTCAAAAACCCGAAGGCAATATTATATAAGGTTTTGTTATTTCTCGCAATGTAAGTAGGAATGTCGTCAAATCTGGAGCGAGCGATTTCAAGAAAGGACTTGCGTGTCCACTTGCTCGGCAACATTTCTATGCCACCGGCATACAAATGCTCGCTCGACACCAAACAAGTTTGGCTTTCAAAGGAAAACGAAACTTGCCACAGGCAACTTTCACCTTACGGTTCAAGTCCTCTCCCTACGAGTCACGCCAAATACAACTTCACCAAACCAGCGAAGCGTTTGGGGAAGTTTAAGGAGAATTAACGGAGACCAATAAAAAAAGTCACTACTTGTTCGTGACTTTTTGGTTTGGTCGAAGTTGAATTCGACGTGGTGCCGGAGAGAGGACTTGAACCTCCACGCCGCAAGGGCACATGCTCCTAAGGCATGCGTGTATACCAATTTCACCACTCCGGCAAAGAGCTTTGGAACGAAGCAATGATAACAGATAAAAATGTATAAAAAAAGACCACTCGTTCGTGATCTTATCGGTCTGCCTTACGGTAGTAAGACAGCGCCGCTTCGCCATACATACGATTGTCCACCACAACAACCCCATTAACGGTCGGCACCGCCTCCCTACCTGAGTGAGATAATACCATAAGCCCTTCGTCGGATAAAAGACCGGATAGTACTGTTATTGTGGATAAGTTTAGCTGTTCATAGGGTGGATCGAGCAATATGACATCAAAGCGCTCATCGGGATTATTGTCTGCCCACGTGGCACAATTGGCACGTGTTGCTTTGATGCTGTCATCATCCATGCCAAGTTTATTAATATTGTCAGTTAAGGTGCGGAATGCAATGCCGTCTTTCTCAATCGCCTGCACAAATGCAGCGCCTCGGCTCACAGATTCAAACGATAACGCGCCACTGCCCGCGTAGGCGTCGAGCACGCGCGCACCTTCAATATTGGTGGTAATAGTATTAAAGAGAGCCACCTTTACTCGGTCGCCCATGGGATGTGTGCGATGACCTTTTGGAGTGTCAAACGTACGTCCTTTGAGGTGTCCAGCAATTATTCGCATATTACTTCAATCTGCTAGTCAGACCGGCCTCGCGCATTGCCAGATACCAACTCACCGCTACTACTTCAATTATCTTAGGCACAAGCTCGTCGCGGACCTGCTTAGAGAGCGACCACGTCCAGCCGTACCGTGTAAAATCATCATACATATTCCAGAGCGCGATTTCACGAGTTGTTTGCAGATAATACTCCTCAAAGCCCAGCTTGTGAATTTTATCGAGCAGCTGTTTATCAATCTTTACCTGCCGGAAGATAAATGGCGCGATAATAAACGATACGCCGTATTCAAACGATACGTGCGAGATAAACAGCCCCTTAAAACCCCACATGCGCCAGTTATTCTTGACGAGCTCTACTTTGGTATCGCCTTTCATGACCAGCTTCTCTTTGGGTGTTGTGCGGGTTTCGATACCCTCCCCCTTGCGCAACTCAACGAGGGTTTCTTCATACGGATGATGGTGCGCAGGCGTCAAACCATCGACCAGCGCATGCGCTAGCCAACTCGCCTCAAAAGCAGCACGCTCGGTATTGTCTGCCTTAAGCTCGGCAACAAGATTCTCGCGGTGCTCGCGAATCAAATCAATCAGTTGCGTGTCCATCGGATCAAATGGATCGATGTAATGCCACGGCTCGTCCACCGCCGGTGACTTCAGCTTGATGCCATCTGGGCCGTTCCGACCTTCAAACGACAAGATTTGTGCCTTGCTTGGAAAGCGGTTCAGATTTGTAGACTCACTTAACACACGATAGGCAATTCTATCGATTTTTTGATGTCCGCCAAAAAAGCGGCCCGATTGATTTGTGAGCTCTAGTCCTGAAAACATTAGTTTAAGTGCGTTAATGATTTATATTGTTCCACTGCTCGGGAAAGTCTGGGGTATTTTAGCAAGTTTTCCCCAGATTCTACAAAAGCTTGCGCAAAGTCTTTCGCACGTGCAATCTGCTTGGGGTTGTCGAGCCTGGTGAATTTCAGATTGAGTTCGCCATGTTGCGAGGCGCCATAAATCGCACCCGGACCACGTAGCTCTAGGTCGTACTCGGCTAAACGGAACCCGTCATTGATGGTTTCCAATGCCCGCAGACGCTTTGATTGCGTTTGCGATGTCGATGGCACCAAGACGCAATAGGACTTGTGTGCACCCCGGCCCACTCGGCCACGCAACTGGTGAATCTGGGCTAATCCAAATCGTTCTGCACCCTCAATTACCATGACGCTGGCATTTGGCACGTCGATACCGACCTCAATAACCGTGGTTGAAATCAGAACATCAAGCTCGTGATCGGCGAATGCCGTCATCACTTCATCTTTTTCGTCGGCTTTCATGCGCCCATGCAAGAGGCCAACCCTCAGGTCTTTAAGCTCCTTTTTTGTCAGTTTCTCAAACGATTCCGTAGCACTTTTAACCGCCAACGCATCCGACTCTTCAACCAGTGGATAGATAATGAAAGCCTGTCGGCCGGCGGCAACTTCGCGGTGGATCAGATTAAAGACCGGTTGAATTGAATTGGGCGAGACAATTTTGGTTTCAATTGGCTGACGCCCTTTTGGCATGTGCGCGATAACTGATATATCCAAGTCGCCAAACACGGTTAGCGCAAGCGTGCGCGGAATCGGTGTTGCTGTCATAGTCAGCGCATGCGGAACCTTCTTTGACTTGCCCAGCAAAGCATTACGTTGCTCAACGCCAAAGCGATGCTGCTCATCGATAATAACCAGATTTAAACCGGCGAATGCCACGCCATCTTGAATCAACGCATGCGTTCCAACAATCACGTCGAGTTTGCCGGATTCAATTTCGTCACGAACCGCTTCCTTCTGCTTCGGCTTCAGGGACCCAGTGTAGCGGCCTACTCGCACTTCGTGTTCACCGAGAAGCTTCTGGAGGGTGTCGAAGTGTTGCTGGGCGAGGACTTCGGTTGGCACCATCATAGCCACCTGATGCCCCGCCCGAACGGCATTCAACGCGACAATCGATGCAACCGCGGTCTTGCCTGAGCCAACGTCGCCTTCAACCAAGCGATTCATCGGTGTTTTGGATTGCATATCGGTAATACATTGCCAGGCGACTTTACGCTGGTCGTCGGTCAAGTCAAACGGCAAATCCGCGACAAACTTCTTAACCGCATCTTCATGGAATTTCGTTGGTGTAGCGACAAATTTCTCGTTCTGCGCCCGAACATAGGCGGCTGCCAGCACGATGCCGTACAGCTCCTCAAACGCAAAAAACTCGCGCGCCATATCGATATCGCTCGATTTTTGTGGCATATGCAGCATCTTCGTGGCTTCCTTCAGTGTCAGCTCGGACTCATAGGGTAGCTCCTCAGGAAACTCTAAGTCCTCAAAGCTAAGTTGTGACACGAGCTTGCGAATTGTATGCGACTTCAAACCCTTAGTCTCAGGATATATCGGCACGATACGAGCCGTGTTCTTGGGGAAGTCGCTTACTTTCTCAAGCGACGGGTTGAGGAGTGAATAGCTGCGGTTGTTGAATTCGTACACACCGCTCACAAAATAATCCGTATTCTTCGCAAGCTGGTTCTTTCTATATGGCTGATTGAACCAGACCGCCTTAACACTGTTGGTTTCGTCGCTCAGTATGGCCTCTGTTATATGCAGGCCCCGACGCACATACCTGGCATTCACCGAACTAACATGTACTTTAGCCGTAACCGGTCCCGGTTTTATCTTCGAGAGCTGGCTCACCTTGGAAAAGTCTTCATATCGACGCGGGAAATGAAAAACCAAATCCTCAACTGTCTCAATTTTGAGTCGTTTTAAGAGGACAGCGACCTTGTCGCCAACGCCATTTAGTGATGTAATTTCCTGGTCCATTACGTCTATTCTGTCAGATGTTTGGCAAATGAGCGACTGGCTCAGGTCATTCTCAGCAAAAAACTCCAGTCTCGTGTGGTGACAGAATGATGTTAATGCTATAATGGTATCCGAATTCGAAATCTAATTTCAACAGGGGTTATTAGTTATTGTGAAGCAACCAAAGAAACGGTCCTCTAGTCGTGGGAAGAGCGCGGCCACGAAGACCAGTTCACAGTCATCGAAAGCAGCAAGCAAATTAAAGGCGGCCCAAGGCGGCCTTTCTGGCATGGCCCAGAAACGCAAAATCAAGAAAGACGCCAAGGCGCGCCGTAAGGCGGAATACCTTGCGACATTACCAAAGTCTCGAGTAAAACGTCTGTTTTACCGACTTCACCCGAAGCGACTGTATAAGTATTGGTTTAGCAAAGACGGTGTCCTGATGGCCCTCAAAATCACCGGGGTTTCGTTTGGCCTCATGCTCGTATTGGGCATGAGTGTTTTTGCATACTTCCGACGCGGCCTCCCTGACCCGCGCGACATCAACTCCCGTATCCTCAGTCAATCAACCAAGTTTTACGATAGGACCGGCGAAACTCTGCTGTATGAAGTATATGGCGATGAGAATCGAACTGTGGTCGAGTTTGACCAAATCTCTGATAATGCCAAGTGGGCGACCGTTGCCGTTGAGGATAAAGATTTCTATGACCATGGCGGGGTGAGCTTCCGCGGTATCATTCGTGCCGCCTGGAGCAACATTACAAGTGGTGATTCTACCGGTGAAGGTGGTTCAACCATTACTCAGCAGTTCATCAAGAATTCGCTCCTCACAACCGACCAAACATACACCCGTAAAGTACAAGAAGTTATTTTGGCGCTTGAGCTAGAGCGTCTTTATAGTAAGGATGAAATTCTCGCTTTCTACCTCAATGAGATTCCATACGGTCCGCAGGAATATGGCGTCCAGGCTGCTGCCCAGAGTTTCTTCTCGAAGAACGCATCCGAGCTTACGATTGAGGAGTCTGCCATGCTGGCAGCGTTGCCACAAGCGCCAACCTATTACTCTCCGTATGGAGACCATACCGATGAGCTGATTGCCAGACAACATACGATTATTGACCTAATGAAAGACCAGGGCTATATCTCTGAGGAAGAAGCCGAAGACGCTAAGGATGTTGATATCTTAGCGACCATTACACCGATTGACGAACGCAGTCTCTACTCAAACATCAT
>JBPEXE010000115.1:0-11036 GCA_052031955.1 Saccharimonadales bacterium (SeqCode) | reverse complement strand
TGGTCGCCTCATCAAGTACCAAGATTGGTGCATCCTTGATCATGGCGCGAGCAATTGCAACACGTTGCTTTTGCCCACCTGATAGCTTCACGCCACGCTCGCCCACAAGCGTGTCGTAGCCTTCGCTGAGGTTGTCTATGAACTCGGCAGCATTGGCTCGCTCGGCGGCCTTTACAATTTCGGCCTGTGTCGCGTTGAGCTTACCGTAGCCAATGTTGTCACTCAGGCTGCGATGGAACAGCAGTGGTTCCTGGGGGACGTAGGCAACCGCCTTGCGGAAGTCGCTTTGGCTCACCTTGGAGATGTCAGTGCCATCAATAGAAATGCTTCCATTCTCGATATCCATGAAGCGCAACAGAAGTTTTGTGACCGTTGTTTTACCGCCACCGCTTGGTCCGACTAATCCAATTTTCTCGCCACTCTTTATTTCGATATTGAGATTCTTGAATAGGTAGTCATCCTTTGCTGCATCGGCGTACTTGAAGTCAACGTTCTTGAAAGCAATGTCGGCATTCTTGGGGTTGAACTTCTTTGGACGCTTTGGATCTGCAACCTCTGGCTCAATCTGTAGGATTTTAGCCATATCACTGGCGTCACCAAAGACACGAATCAGTGAGCGGAAGGTATTGTTTAAGTCCCAGAGGCGGCGCAGGATTGCGGTCGTAAAGGTGAGCGCCAAATAGATGACGCCAACTTCAATTTGCCCGTTAACCGCTAGTAGTACACTGAAGATGATGACGGCAATGTTGATGCTGCGTTGTACGGCACCGGTACCGAGCTCTTGCTTCATGTTGATGCGCATGGTCTCGATAGAGCGGTCATGCACTTCGTCAGTGCGCTCGCGCATGCGGTCATGCTCGAGCTGCTCATTTGAGAATGATTTCACGGCGATGATGTTGCTGATAGTGTCGGCGAGCTGACCCGTGCGCTTTGTTTCGGACTCCGCCCATCGAGTGGTGTACTCAACCTGTCGTTTACGCACGTACCATACGAGTGGTGCGTAAATTGCCGTGATGCCCAGAATAGCTAACGCAACTACTGGCGCCACCGGCATCAGAATGACGGTCGTTGTCACCAGTGAAACAATCAGCTTAAAGACGTTCCAGGTTAGCGGATCGGTCAATCGCTCAAATGAACCAACGAATTTGTTTGTTTGGTTGACGAGCGAACCCGCAAAGCGGTCAGCAAAGAATTTGAAGCTCATCTTTTGCAGGTGGTCGAATGCGGTCATATTTAAATCGCGCATAATGCTGTCTTGGGTGCGCCAAAAGAGCCGGACTACAAGATTCCAGATGAGGTGTCCAAAAGCCTCAAAGGCAACAATGGCAGCAAAAATAAGCCAGATGCCATCATCCTGTAGGGCTTCAACATTGTTCGTGGCGATATCTGTCAGCACAGAGCTGATTAACAGAGGCGCAAAGACATCCTCAGATAACTGCGCGACAACCATCAATGGATATATCGTCCATAACTGGCGTTTGTATTTACGGGCGTGTTGCCAGTAAATCTTGAGTATTTGTTGATTTGTAGACATAAGAACAGCCCTCCTAGCTGTCTTAAGGTTGTTATTGATTAGTTAATATTGTGGTTACTGTTATTTATCGTCCGCGCGTCGTATGCGGAAGTGTTTGAATTCGAGACTATGAACGGCTGTGGGCAACCGAAATAGGCTCTGAAGGTTGTGCGTGCGTCTTCACGTGGTTGCCTTTCCGTTATTTTGTAAAAACTAACTATACCAGATAATTAAGCATAATGACAAACACTTTTTTATCTGTTAAAATTTGTGACGATGCAAGAGAAAGTGATTTTATTCTACAAATTTACACCGGTGAGCGATCCCGAAACAACGAAGTTTTGGCAGCGTTCGCTGGGTCAAAAACTTGGCCTAAAGGGTCGTATTCTGATATCTGAGCACGGCATCAACGGTACGTTGGGAGGCGAAATTCAGGCTCTCAAAGACTACGTCAAAGAAATGAATATTCACCCCAGTTTTAAGAAGATTGATTTCAAGTGGAGTGAAGGATCGGCTAATGATTTTCCACGCTTGAGCGTGAAGGTTAAGCCGGAGATTGTTGCCTTTGGTGTACCGGAGGAAGTAAAAGTTGATGAAAAAGGTATTCAGGGCGGCGGCAAACACCTCAAACCGGCAGCCCTACACAAGCTCATGCAGGAAAAGGGTGAGGATGTAATTTTCTACGATGGCCGCAATGCCTATGAAGCCAAAGTCGGTCGCTTTAAAAATACAATTGTTCCTGATGTGGATACATCTCGAGATTTCATAAAAGACATAGAGAGCGGTGAAATTTCCAAGCACAAGGACAAGCCTATCGTGACGTATTGCACCGGCGGTATTCGCTGTGAAGTCTTGTCGTCACTCATGAAGAACCGCGGATACGAAGAGGTCTATCAGATGGATGGTGGCATTGTCCGCTATGGTGAGCGCTTTAAAAACGATGGCTACTGGGAAGGTAAGCTGTATGTGTTTGATGGCCGTATGGTGACCGCATTTTCTGATGATGCAGAGGACCTGGCTGACTGTGTGCACTGCGACGGTAAGACCTCGACTTTTGTAAATTGCATGAATAAGCAATGTAATAAGCTCATTCTCGTTTGTGGTGACTGTCAGGACGACACGGCTTGCAGTGACGAATGTCGTGAAAAGGCGCCCTTCGCGGTCAAAAAGAAAATAGCGACGACCGCAGCATAACAGCGGTGTAGGTGTTGACATTTTTTGCATTTTGTGATATATTTGCTCCGAAATTGGAACTTTAACAATTTGGGAGCAATTTTTGCTTTTTGGAGGACGCGTAGCGCGACCTCTATCCAAAACCACCAGTGATGGGAGTAACTCCGGGCGGAGGCACTGACAACACACAGGAGGTGGCCACGTGAGTGGCATGGATTATGATGCCGATGATGATCTCGGGTTGACGGACGCAAGTCCGGCAGATGCCCTTTATCGTCGTGGGGCTTCATCAACCCGAGCTTCGGCTCAAAATCGTGAAATGCGGCACAGTGATGTGCCACTGCGGCTTCGGCTGTACACGATTGGCCTAACACTGGCCACACTTCTCGGTGTCGCTTCGGCGATTATCGGGTGGAAACTCAGCACTTGGGTGACATGCTCAACTGAAGTGAGCGAGCAATCGTTCATGTTCGGCAACGCGTGCCAAGATCGGCTCCTCGGAGCACAGGTCATCATCCTCGTTTGCGGGGTATTCGTCTCAGCAGTTAGCTGCAAAGCGCTATTGAGGCGGCGAAAGTAGAGGTCCTGAGGGGTGCGGTGCACCATGCGGCGGTGCAATACCGTATCCCCTCGACTTCTGCTACGCGTCCCATTTCCAAAAAGCACGAATTTATTTCGACCAAATTAGGGGAATCGCATATGCGATAATATTTGCATGCACGTGAGCGACAAGATACAAAAGAAACTCAAAGAACTGCCAGCCGAGCCGGGAGTCTATTTTCATAAAGATAAAAAAGGCACCATTATTTATGTTGGTAAAGCAGCGGTTCTTAAAAACCGTGTCCGCCAGTACTTTCAGCAATCGCGCCGGGCCGATCCTAAGACAGATGCGCTCGTTGAAGAGATTGATGATATCGAGTGGGTGACGGTTGAGACTGAAATTGACGCTCTCTTTTTAGAAGCCGAGCTCATTAAACGCTACAAGCCACGCTTCAACATTGCCCTGCGTGATGACAAGTCAGATTTGTTTGTTCGTATTGATATAAAGTCAGACCACCCAACCGTCTCTACCACGCATCGCCCGCTGGATGATGGGGCTGAGTACATCGGCGCCTTTCAATCGGCCGGTAGTGTGATTCGTGCACTCAAGTTTTTACGGCGCGCATTTCCATATGACGAAAAGGTTTCAAGCTCAAAACGTGTAAGCCTGAACTATCACATAGGCCTTTCGCCTGGCTTGGAGCAAGGCAAAACTTCGCTTGAAGAATACCGTGCTAACATCCGTAAGCTCGCCAGCTATCTAAAAGGTAATCGTGTGGCGCTGACCAAGGAAATCGAAAAAGAAATGAAGCAGGCGGCAGCCAATCAAGAATTTGAGAAGGCTGCCAAATTGCGCAATCAGTTGCAAGCCATGCGACAGCTCAAAAAGCAGATTATTTTTAGTGATAAAGAGTTTATGGACCTCTCAAAGGACCAGGCACTGAACGGTCTGGTTGATTTATTACGGCTGAAGGGCGAGCCACATCGCATTGAGGGCTACGATATCTCGCATATGCAAGGCACCGATACAGTTGCCAGCATGGTTGTGTTTGTGAACGGTATCCCCGATAAAAAAGAATACCGAAAGTTTAAATCTCGCGTTCCCGGCAATGATGACTTTGCACATATGCGCGAGGTTATGGCCCGTCGATTTTCTGGACGAAACCTCGAGCGATGGCCAAAACCAGACCTGCTGCTCATTGATGGCGGTAAAGGTCAGCTGAGTGCGGCCCTGGGGCAGCTCGATGAAATGAATATCGCTATCCCGGCAATCGGCCTTGCGAAACGTTACGAAACAATCATTCGAGCCGAGAAAACCGACAAGGGTTATGAGTTTGAAGAGATTCTACTACCCAAGACATCGCACGTTATAAAACTGTTGATGAGAATTCGTGATGAGTCGCACCGCTTTGCAGTCAGCTACCACTCAACACTCAAGACCAAACGTCAGACTAAATCTATTCTTGAGGACATTCCCGGTATCGGCCCGGCCACGCGTAAAAAGCTACTACGTACTTTCGGTAGCGTTAAGGGCGTTAAAGAAGCCAGTGAGCACGACATTGCTCGCGTGCTTGGTGATAAAAAAGCAGCACTAATTAAGGGTTATTTAACAGATTAATTCTGCTATACTGAGCGCAAGAATGATTCCCGCGAAAAATTACATCCGGCGTCGCCAACGCCTAGCTGAAATTGCCCAACAGCCACTGATAGTTATCACTGGCTCTGATTTGGTGCAGAAGTCATCAGACGAAACCTACGAGTTTGAGCAAGACGGCTATTTTTACTACCTAACGGGCATTGATGAGCCCGGCTGGATTTTGGTGATGGATGTCCAACGCGGAGAGGAATTTTTAATATCGACGGATGAGAGTAGTTACCACAATGAAACCTGGGAGATAAAAAACACCAAACTCGACATTCAGTCTGCATCGGGTATTGAAGATATCCGAGACCGTAAGGACGGTTGGGCTTTTTTACGTAATCAGGCTGAAAACTTACAGAGCATTGGCTCAATAGTACCGAAGATGCGTTTTTCGCGGCCATTTGGCATGTATATCAATCCTGCCAAAACCATGCTTGTTGAGCGCTTGCGCAGGTTGCATAAAGATGCCAACCTTGTTGACATCTCTGCCCATATCCGTCGCTTGCGTAGCATCAAGGATGAAGATGAAATCGCTATGATTAAGCAGGCCATCGCAACCACAAAAGTGGGTCTTGATCACGTACTTGAGAAACTTGATAGCTATCAAGACGAGGCCGAGATTTTTAGCGATTTAACCTATGACTTCATGCGCGCAAAGGCGACGCACGGGTACCGACCGGTCATCGCGAGCGGTGCAAGCACCGCAGTGCTACATTACAAGCTCAATAACCAACCGATTCAGCCAGACAGTTTCTTGCTGCTGGATGTCGGTGCGACCTCAGGCCGCTACACAGCCGATTTAACCAGAACCTACCATATTGGTCAGCCATCTCAACGGCACCTCGACATTTACCACGCAACGCACGAAGCACAGGCAGAAGCCTTTTCATTCCTCGGGCCGGGTATTACCATGCGAGATTTTGAGATGCACATTGAACAATTTATCGGAAAAAAGCTTAACCAGCTCGGAATTATTGATACAATGTTACGCCAAGACATTCGCGCACATTACCCTCACGCCATCTCTCACCACCTTGGCATTGACGTGCACGATAGCTGCGATTACGAGCAGCCACTGCAGCCTGGGGCAGTTATTACTGTTGAGCCTGGCATCTATACGCAAACCGAGGGAATCGGTGTGCGTTTGGAGGAGAATGTCTTAATCACCAATGATGGTATAGAAATATTAAGTAAAGGAATTGCGGAGCAACATGCCTAATTTAGGGCACGAACTCATTATCAGATTAACCTTGCGCTGGGCTTTTAACAGCCTTGGCTTGTGGCTGTCGAGTGTACTTATCCCTGTCGTGCACTATGATGGCAATCTCGTGGCGCTATTGGCAACGGCACTTGTGCTGTCAGCAATCAACGCCACCATCAAACCAATTGTTGTGATTCTCTCGCTACCGGCAATCCTTGTAAGTCTTGGTTTGTTTACAGTTTTCGTGAATGGCCTGATGGTATTCTTTGCCGCTAAGTTCGTTGCGGGCTTCGAAATCGAGACCTATGGCGGAGCGGTACTTGCAGGGATGATAATATCCCTGTTAAACTATTGGCTGACGACCTACTTAGAGGAGAGGATTTTTAAGGAAGAATCATGAACGGATTTGGCGTTGCAACTATAGTTTTGGCAATCTTGATGTCACTGCTCATTTTAATTCAGTCTCGGGGCGCGAGCCTTGGTGCCGGTTTTGGTGGATCAAGCGAGATTCACACAACTCGTCGTGGTGTTGATAAATCACTTCATCAGGCGACAATTATTGTTTCTATACTGTTCGTGCTCTCGATTGTAGCCGGACTGTTGTTTACAACGTAGCTGAGCCATGCAGGTGGGGTGGTAACAAAGATTTATGGTAAGTAGATACACAAAACTCCGCATCCGAAGGCGTATTCGACATCAGAAAAAGTCGATAGAAAAAGCTGGAACGCAAGCCGGGGAACAATTTGAAGAACAAGTCTTAGGCCGATGGCGTAACCTCAAGAATGTGCGTCGCTTTGTTGGCGGCTGGCTAGTGTTGGTATTTATGCTCATACTCGGTGTCTACATTCAGGGGCGAGAACTCAATGCCTACTACTTAACGGAAGTTTCAGTGCCTGGCGGTACCTACAGTGAGGGTATTGTTGGTCAGATATCAAACATGAATCCTATCTTTGCGACCAGTGCGGCTGATCGCGCAGCGTCCGAGCTACAGTTTAATGCGCTATTTACCTATAACGAAAGTAATCGCCTGGTTGGTGATTTGGCGACTCGATTCAACGTCAATGATGATGGCACAATCTACACGGTCGAGCTTCGCGAGGACGTGACGTGGCATGACGGTGAGCCGTTTACGGCTGATGACGTCGTCTTTACCTATGAGGCAATTCAACATCCGGATACGCGCTCATACCTGAATTCAGCCTGGCGTGATGTATCTGTCCAAAAGATTGATGAGCATACCGTAACATTCGCCTTGCCCAATCCATTTACACCCTTTCCACACTCATTGGCGGATGGCGGCATAATTCCCAAGCACATTCTCGGCGATCTCGACCCATCACAGCTACGCGGTCATTCGTTTAACACTTCACAGCCGATTGGCACCGGTCCGTTTATATATGACGATTTGTTGGTTGAGACAAATGACGTTAACACCAACAACCAATTACGTCTGTCTGCAAACGAGAGCTATCATCGCGGAGAGGTCAACCTTGATAGGTTCCTGTTGACGACCTATATCGATCGAGAATATATGGTGGAACAATTCTTGGCAGGTGAGATGGCTTCAATTGGTGGCTTGGTAACTGTCGACCATGATCAACTTGCTACCAACTTGGAATCAAGGTGGTATGACCTGCCTCTTAACAACTTGGTTTTCATCTTCTTCAAAACCAGCGACGACATATTGAAGGACAGCTCGGTGCGTTTGGCGCTGAGCCAGGCGATTGACCAGATTCCAATTCATGAAGCGATTCAAAACCGATTCCCGCTCCAAGACAGCCCGATATTGTCACACCAACTCGGCTATAACGAAGACATTGTGCAGGTGCCAAACAGTGTCGAGTCAGCCAACGAACGGCTCGAAAAAGCCGGCTGGAAGTACAAAAAAGGCGAGGAAGATGACGGGTTTCGGTACAAGGGCGACACCAAACTAACGGTCGAGATTATTACCCAAAACAGCGATGACTTTCCTGGCGTTGCGCGTGAAATTGCCAACCAGTGGGCGGTTGTCGGTGTTGATGCGCGCGTCACAGTAGTTAATGAAAACGATATTCAGCAAAACAACATTTTGCCACATAACTATCAGACACTACTGTTCGGAATCTCGTTTGGTGCGGACCCGGACCCATTTGTATATTGGCATTCGTCACAGGCAGGTGTGAATGGCTTTAACTTGTCCGAAGTAGAAAGCGATGTCATTGACGAAGCACTTGAATCTGGTCGCACGCGTGCCGACCTCGAGCTACGAGCTGCAAAGTATGAGGCGTTTCTGTCACGTTGGCGATCGCTCGCGCCCGCTTACGCGTTGTACCGACCTGCCTACGGCTACGTACAACGAAAAAATGTTACGGGATTTGTGCCGTCAGAGCTTAATACCCCTGAACAACGCTTCTATGATGTTCACAACTGGCGCGTAAACACCGACCTCGGCGTACGACCTTACTAAAAAGTCCGAGATATCGCTTCATCTCGCTGACCGGCTCTGGTATCATAAGCGTAAGCATAAAGAGGGGAGTTCAGTGAGTACCAAAGTTGCGCATTACTTGCAGCAGCATCTCATGGGTGAGGTTATGACGTCGTCAGACGCATTGAAGTATTTCTCAACCGACGGATCTGTTTTTACCAAACAACCGAAAATTGTGGTCTACCCACGAAACACCAGTGACGTTCGAAAGACTGCTCGCTTCACATGGCAGCTTGCCGAAAAAGGCCACAGTTTGGGCATTACGGCCCGCGGAAAGGGTACCGACCAGGCCGGTGCGGCCCTCGGTGACGGCATTATGATGGTCTTTCCGGCTCACATGAATAAAATCCTCGAGCTCGACAAGAATAACGTGACCGTTCAACCCGGCTTGCTGTATGGAAAACTTGAACAAACACTTCATACGCATGGTCGCTTCTTGCCGCCATATCCATCAAGTGCTGAATTTAGTACGCTCGGTGGCGCGGTGGCCAACAACGGCGCCGGCGAGAAAAGTGTTAAATATGGGCAGATGCGACAGTACGTAACCGGTGTTTCGGCCGTTCTTGCCAACGGGGAGCTCATTAAAACGGGCCGTATTGGCAAACGTGAGCTGAATAAGAAGAAAGGCCAAGACAACTTTGAAGGCGAAATCTACCGCGAGCTTGATAATCTACTAACTGATAACCAAGCTTTAATTGAGCGCAGCCAAATCAACGTGTCAAAAAACTCGGCCGGTTATGCGCTGGGCGAAGTGAAGAACTTTAAGGATGGGAGCATCGACTTAACGCCACTGTTTGTTGGCTCACAAGGAACGCTCGGCATCATAACTCAGGCAACAATCAAGACGGAGCCATACAACCCATCAACTACCCTGTTGGTTGGATTCTTCGACAGTCTTGAGTCTGCAGATTCAGCAGTTGTGAAGTTGCTTGAAACCAAACCAAGCGCCCTCGAAATGGTCGACATTCACTTGCTCAACTTTGTGAAGAAGCATCATCCGGAGCAGCTCCGAGGTATTGTCAGTGAACCGTACCCAGAGATTGTTCTGCTGTGTGAGTATGACGACCTGTCTGAACGCACCCAAAAGCGCCGTACCAAGCGAGCCAAGAAGATATTGAATGACCATGCGATTGAATATCGTGTGACTACTGACGAGCACGAGAAAGAAACACTTTGGAAAATTCGTCACTCGGCAGCCGCTATTATCTGGCATGTTGAAGGCAACGCGAAGGCCCTGCCAATCATGGAAGATGGTGTGGTACCACGATCCAAACTCAAAGAGTATGTGCACAAAACCTATGAAATTTTTGAGAAGTACGAATTGGAAACAGCGCTCTGGGGTCATGCCGGTGATGCTAACATGCACATGCAGCCATTCCTCGATCTGAGCAAGGTGACCGACCGTCAAAAAGTCTTTAAGGTTATGACCGACTACTACTCAATGGTGATTGAGCTGGGTGGTTCAACAAGTGGCGAGCACAACGATGGTTTACTGCGTGCGCCATTCCTGCCAAAAGTATATGGACAGGACATGTACAAACTCTTTAAAAAAACGAAGTCAATATTTGATCCATACAACACCATGAATCCGGGCACAAAGATTGATGTGACCATGAAAGATCTTCCACCTCTGCTTCGTCGTGAGTACTCAATGGAGCACCTGTACGACCACATGCCTCGGCACTAGATGTTTGAACAGAATGGCAAATTGGCGTATTCTGACGCGTATGCCACGAAAGACTGACATACTGCTGACTGACCCCGACTTTAAACCTCTCAAAAACGCCGCAACGGTTGCGAACCCCGTTGGCCAATGGGCGTGCAAACTTTTTCCTGACAGTTATTTTCCAAATGTAATAGTAGATAAGCGTGGTAAAGAACGGGTTGATATGCCTGACACCCGGTTACGTTTTGCCCGCATTGCTTGCGTCCAATGTGTAAACTTCGATGATTGTTTTGACAATCGGCTGCCAAGTTCAAAGTATGGAATTGTTGCTGGGGTAAACTCCTCGCCACCAATTAACCGCCAGCGACCACACCGCCGCGCGGTGCAACAGCTACGGCAAGACTACTTGGTGTCGATTGGCAGAGCTGAGGCTGAACCAGTTGATGAGAGTCAAGAAATCGCACCGGAAGACGAACCCGATGAGAACGTCGAAGTACTGGAGGAAGAAATTGTCTAAAGTCTATCCCGATTCGGTTATCGTCGATGATGATGACAACGTTATCGGTCACATGCAAATGCCAGATGCAATTAAGCAAGGTAAAAACCTGCAAATAGCTCGCGTGTTGGTCGTTAACTTAAAGGGCGAAATGCTTTTACAGCAACGTGGCAAGGCGGTCATAGCGCCATTTTTATGGAATGACGCTGCGGCTGGGCATGTTGATGAAGGACAGGACTACATTCAAGCCGCGCTTGCGGAACTGAGCGAGGAGACCGGCATTGTTGCTCGAGCCGATGAACTAAAAGAAATTGCTCACTATTTTACCGAAGAAGTAATTT
>JBPEXE010000114.1:0-2114 GCA_052031955.1 Saccharimonadales bacterium (SeqCode) | reverse complement strand
GTCGGCGATGGCGCCGGACAGTTGAGCTATCGTTGTCGTGCGAATGGCCGGTCTGGCCAAGGGTCGTTTCCGCGCGACTCGTGGCTGAACGGAAGGCGGTAAGTGTTACAGTTTTACCGTTTCACTAGAAGTGGTATGAACTCCTCGCGGCCGGTTTCCTCGCCAATTTCCGCTGTGAGTTTTCCAATCCATTTCCGGTCTGAGTGAATCCGGCGTTCAGCTCTTGATATAGAACGGACGCACTTCCATCGCCTGGTTCACCGTCGACGCCACCTGCCGTTTGGCAGAAAAGTCGCTCAAGAATGCGCAATTTCAGCCGAAATACCTCTGCGATATGACGCTCTCCGTGAAATATGCTGTACCGCCGCGCTCAGTCGAGCGCGGTTACTCGGCGCACGCAGTGCATCGCACATGCGGTTGAGCCGCTTGGTGGCTTGGGAGAAGGGGCGTTGTACTCGACACACCTAAAACTAAGAGCATGAGAGCATTTCAAAACTACTTGAACAAAAAACATGATTTTTTATTAACAGTTCCATTAGCTCTCTTTGGAGGGGTGCGCATGCAACCGAAATTCAATCCGCTGCAAGGGGGCTATGATGCCGAACTTCTATGCCCAAATTGTGGTGGAAACTACTTCCACCACGGGCTCGTAGAAATCTTTGAGCGCACAGAAGATGGCGATTACGGGATCCATGCAGCAGTAGACAACGGAAAAGCAACCATCGATACATGTCTGGCTGGTAACCCCAGCGCACGCCGCCATGGATTGACGGTACATTTTTGGTGCGAGCAGTGCTCTTCGGAATCAGTCCTAATAATTGCTCAGCACAAGGGAAATACGCACACTGCTTTCAAGCCGAAAAAGAAAACATAACAATGCCATCAACACGGGCGGTCTTGGTCAACACGCTATGGCGCGTCGCCCAATCCAGTCGGTTATGGCAAACGTCAGGGAGTGCAACCAATGGAGCTTGTACGTATTATCATGAATAATATGGGATAGACCAAAGTTCCCCTATTCTTGATAGGGAGATTCGAGAACAGCTGTAATGACCCAGTGATTTTCTGCTCAGGTGCAACCTTGCGAGGAAGTACCCCATGAGCGACTGTAACAGGGCACAGATCAAGGTTTCCTGCTCTTCAGAACACGCAAGTCGCCAGCCTTTCTAGTGGGAGAATGATCCAGAGTCACAGTCCTTGGTCGGGCTCACGAACCAGAATCGGGAAATCGTGGTCTGTCCTCACTAACGGTAGGATCTGGCTGGGCTGCTCCGGGTTCTCGACCAAAACGGACATGACGGCGTGTGGAGCTCTTTCGGCACATCAAGGGTTTGAACGCTCTAGGTCCTAAGGATCTAAAATCTCATTTTTTTGAAAGAGCAAAAGCGATACCGCTGATCAGTATCACTGCAAGCCACTGTATAAGCAATTGCCCGATATTGATCGTGGCAGCCGCGTATGGTGGAGACAAAATCCAGGAATATCCCACGCTACGACCCATGATTTGGAAAGGTGGATAGATGAGCATGAGCCCGATCAAACTGGCAGCAGCGATGAGGACTTTCCGTTGATAATCATTCATTTCGTTTCCCCTGAATAAAGTTTGTCGTTGCATAGGGAGATAAATTGGCATCAATTTCACCAAGATCTTTATGCTTCACATATGTCATTAGGATGCTTATGGAGTGGAAGTGCCACAGGAATTCTGAATCTTATCTTGTTTGTTTGTTGTCGATTCTCATTGCTCTCTCCCGCAGATCCCAAATTGAGCATTCCTGTTACGACTCCGATTCCACCTCTTGTTCCGGCGGCCTCCCGGGCATCTATGGATACATCGAAGTCCACAAAGATTACCGGCAGTTTGTCTTGTGTGATTCCATATAGGGATCCATTTTTATCAACCGGGTTTCGTACATATGGGGTTACTCTGCCGCCGAATGCGGAAACGTTCTCTTGTGCGATAGCGAGCCCCTCTACCAATTGTGATATCGTTTCTGAAATAAAGTCTTTTAGTTGCATGATTTGTCCCCGTGGCGCAATATTGAAGCTTCCAGATTGTTTTCGTTCCAGATAAATTCGATATATATGTCAACGCCTTTTATGCTATTTTATTC
>JBPEXE010000113.1:0-5046 GCA_052031955.1 Saccharimonadales bacterium (SeqCode) | reverse complement strand
GTACGGCTCGTTTGGCTCGTGTGCCGATTCTCGGACTTGCAAACTGTGGCGAGCCACTGTCGTTCGCCGATAATACAACGCATGATTACTTAACCGTTTCACCCCAGCTCCTCGGTAGCCGTAACAGTGAGTCACTCTTTGCTGTGCAAGCAACCGGTGACTCCATGAATGCCTGTAGTATCAAGGGGCAGCCCATCGACGATGGCGACTATGTGATTGTTGACGGTAGTAAAGTTGTACCAAACAACGGTGACTATGTTGTGTCATCAATCGAAGGCCTCGCGAACATTAAAAAGTTCATTCGCGATGACAATCAACGAGTAATCGCCCTCGTGAGTGAATCGACTCGGCAGCGTCCGCCAATTGTGGTTTCTAACGAGGACCTCGACAGCTATCGCGTACACGGCACTGTGGTATCGGTTGTTAAGTCATACGCTTAAGCAATTAGTTCCGCTACAATAGGTCTATGGACCAGTTATTAGCTCATCTTGCGGGGGATTACATTCTTCAGTCACGCTGGATGGCAGAGGAGAAGACCAAAAGTTGGACGCCGGCAATTGTGCACGGCCTAGTCTACACGTTGCCATTTGCGCTTATTACCACTAATCTGGTCGCCTTGTCAGTGATTGCTTCGACACACGTCCTGATAGATCATTTTCGTTTGGCCAAACGCGCTATGTGGCTGCGCGATCGCCTGGCCCCCTCGTCACATTGGACAACATGGGATGTCTATAAAGAAGCCGGGCACCCAACGCACAAATTTTTCTGGCTCATGGTTGTTATCGACAACTCGATTCATCTCATAATTAATTACGCGGCTCTGTCGCGCTGGGGGTAGACATGAAAACAATTGTACTCGGTGGCGGTTGCTTCTGGTGCGTTGAGGCTGTTTTTCAAAGAGTTAAGGGAGTGGAGCAGGTGCGCTCCGGATATGCCGGAGGGAGCACACCAAACCCCGAATATTATGACCATGCCGACCACGCCGAAGTCATTGAGGTAACATACGACGAATCCACAGTATCACTCGAGCAACTACTTGATGTGTTCTTCCACGTTCATAACCCTACTACCGTTAACCGGCAGGGTAATGATGTTGGCACCCAGTACCGTTCAATCGTGCTGTACGGCACCGACGATGAGCGTGACACCGCCAAAACAGCCGTCGAAGCAGCCCAAGCAGACTGGGATGATCCGATTGTCACAGAGATAAAGAAGTTAAGCGAATTTACAGAGGCGGAAGACTACCATCAGGACTACTACAACCAAAACAGGGGAAGTAACCCGTACTGCCAAGTAGTCATCGACCCAAAGCTCGAGAAATTTCACAAGCGCTTCGCAGAATTAGTGAAGGAGTAGTACTTAACACCGACTTTACAACTCGGTTGCTAGCATAAGGGGACTATGGCAATTTCTATTCTGGTCGTTGAAGACAATGCAGACATGAGAGAAACTCTGGCGTCCTTTTTGGAGAGCGAGGGCTTCAAGGTGGTTGCCGTCCCGTCAACCGAAGAGGGCATAGATGTCGTGGATGAGCAGAAAATCGACTTAGGTCTAATCGACATCAACCTACCGGGCAAATCAGGCTTCGATATGGTTGAGTATATCCGAGAACAGGGAAGCGACATTCCACTCATCGCCCTAACCGCTCGCGATGCTGTTACTGATAAAGTGAAGGGTTTCGAGACCGGTCTGAACGATTACCTCGTCAAGCCATTCAACCTCCGCGAATTACTGGCTCGTATCCACGCCCATTTAAAACATGCCAAGACCGAAGACGACGAGGTGGACATCCAAACAGCGAACTTTAAGATTCAGCCCAAGTCTTTACGCTTTTTTGCACATGGCGAAGCTGTTGAGCTTACACAACTGGAATTTAAAATGATGCACCTCCTCATGCGGAATCATGACTCGCTGGTTAAGATCGACGATTTAATTGACTACGTGTGGGGTGAATCGGACGACTTAGTTAATCCACCAATTAGAATCCATATCGCTAATTTACGGAAAAAGATTGGTGACCGTGACTATCGCATTATAAAAACGGTGCCCGGCACCGGCTACATTTTGAGGGATGAGTAATTATGGAAGATAAACTACAAAAAACACGACGTAAATTTGTCATTACAACCACCCTGTTGACGACCCTGAGCGTACTTCTGGTGGGTGCGGTTTTATATGAAACTAACCTCATTAAATTCGATGACGATATTGCAAGTGAAGACCTGCAGGCGGCTGTATCGGACTATCCAGAGGTTGCCGCGTATTTGGAGACCGAACATCAAAACGAAGCTCACTTCCTGGCGATTGCCAACATTATCAAAAATGAGCAACAGAGCGATCTTGGCGACGCCATGCTGATAGCCATCATACCGACCGTTCTAGCGGCAAGCGTGCTGGGCTACATGGCGGCACGTATTTTGCTGCGCCCCGTTAAAGAGACCTACGAAGCGCAAGAACGATTTATTGGCGACGCTGCCCACGAACTACGAAATCCGCTCGCGACGATGAGCGTCATTATAGAAAATGCTCGCCGCAGCAAAGCCAAGCCAACCAAACAGCAGGACAAGACACTCCAGCAAATCCAACGCCAACTTGGCCGCATGGTTCGCATCAACGAGGACCTGTTGTATCTCGAACGCGACATAGAGCCAGCTAGCCAAGAGCCAACCAATCTGAGTGAGCTTCTGCATGACATTATTGAGGATCTTCAATACGCAGCAACCGCCCGAAAACTAAAGTTTAAGCTCGACATTGCAGAGAATGTTGAAGCGACGATACAGGCCAAAGACTTCGTCCGGGTTGCAAAAAATCTCATTGAAAATGCCATTAAGTATTCCAAGCCAACTTCAAAGTCTGTCGAGATTAGCCTGCAGCAACAAAAAGGGCGCGTGCTGCTCGAAGTTACCGATAACGGCATCGGCATTCCACAAGCAGACATGGATAAGATTGGTGAACGCTTTTTCCGTGCAGGCAATGTTGGCGACCTGACCGGTAGCGGACTCGGCATTTCAATCGTACAGAAGGTAGTTGACCACTATGGTGGCAAACTTGACGTGGAGAGCACCGAAGGCAAGGGAACCACATTCCGCATCAGCCTGTAGGCTCATCGCTATCGCTATACGGTTTGTTTACGCGCAGACAACGAGGGCTATACAACCGAACATTTAGTATCAATACATACTAACTAACAAGGGGGTACATTCTTATGGAAAGTAACTCAAACATGGCCAAGGTGCTCGGCGTTGTAGTGGCGCTCGTCTTGGTAGCCGGCGGAATCTTCTTCTTCATGAATTCGGGAGATGATGAAGATGAAGCAGCCAGCGATACTACTAACACAAGTGAACAGGCAGATGCCGATGAGGCAGCGACACAATCGAGCATTGTCGACCTCGCCGTTGCAACAGAAGACCTCTCGACTTTGGTGACTGCCGTACAAGCAGCTGACCTTGTTGAGACCCTGTCTGACCCAGATGCGGACTTTACCGTATTTGCACCGACAAACGAGGCCTTTGCGGCTTTGCCAGAAGGTACTCTGGAATCGCTCCTACTGCCTGAGAACGTCGAGGACCTGAGCGCAATCTTGACCTACCACGTCGTAGCAGGCTCAGCCATGTCATCAGACTTGAGTGATGGGCAAGAGCTTACAACGGTGAATGGCGAGAAATTGACCGTATCAATCACCGATGAAGGCGTGATGATTGGCGATGCCATGGTAGTCACAGCTGACATCGAAGCTTCAAACGGCGTCGTGCATATCATCGACACCGTACTGCTGCCATAAGCAAGCGTTTGCGAGACGCTTCCTACCCAAGCACACCCGGCTAACCATGCCGGGTGTTTCTTGTTAAAATATGTCTATATGACTGAAGACAACGCTACACCATGCATTGATAAAATTGCCTACAACTCGCCCGAAGAAGCGCGCGCCGCGATTGCGTCAAATTCCTACTTCTATAAAAAGCCCGACCTAAAAGTTTATAAATGCAAACACTGCCAAACCTATCACGTCACCCGCAATAACAGCGATGATTAAGTTATACTGGTGGCATGCAGACGTATGAGGATATTTATCGCAAGCTAAATGATGAGCAAAAGCGAGCCGTTGACACCATTGACGGCCCACTGCTTGTACTAGCCGGCCCCGGCACGGGCAAAACACAGCTACTGTCAGCCCGCGTTGCAAACATCCTGAAGTCTGACAACGCCCCTGAAAACATTCTCTGTTTGACCTTTACCGAGTCGGGAGCACAGAACATGCGCGAACGTCTCAGCTCAATGATCGGCCCATCGGCCTATGACGTGCATATCAGCACCTATCACAGCTTCGGTAGTGACATTATTCGAAGTTACCCCGAGTACTTTGAAACATTTGCCACCAACCGTAGTGACGATATTCGCATGGAGCGACCGATTGATGAGCTGAATCAAGTCAAAATTGTCGGCGACATCATCAACGCGCTGCCATATGACAATCCGCTGATTCGGGCGCGTTACTACGTAAAAAGTGTGGTGTCGACGATTAGTTCACTCAAGCGTGAGGCTATTTCTCCTGAAGATTTACGCGCTCTCGCCAAAGACAATGTCGCCCAGATTCACAGCATTCAGCCCGATATCAATCGCATCGTCAACGAAAAGGGCGGTATCTCCCGCAAGAAAGCGGAGTATTTGACGCAGTATAGTCAGCTACTTGAGGCGTTTTCTTCTCAGAAGGGTAGTCTCATTGAAAAAGCGACACTGGAGCTAAGTGAAGCGCATATCGAATCGGATGCCAACAAGGGCAGCTCAAAGCCATTAACCGCCTGGAAGAATAAATGGCTCGTTAAAGACGAGCAAGATCAGTTTACCTTTACCGAAGAAGCACAATCGGAGCGCATGCTGGCATTGGCTGATATCTACCAGTCGTATCAAGCGACTATGCAACACGGTGGCATGTATGACTTTGATGACATGATTTTGCGTGCGATCGAGGCAATACGCACCCACGATGCGCTGCGCTTTAACCTACAGGAAAAGTATCAATACATCCTGCTCGATGAGTTTCAGGAC
>JBPEXE010000112.1:0-4389 GCA_052031955.1 Saccharimonadales bacterium (SeqCode) | reverse complement strand
CAAGATTTGCGCAAGCGGAGCCTCGAATTTGTAAACAGCACAGACGTTGATGGCGTTGCGATTGGCGGTCTGTCGGTTGGTGAGACTCGTCAAGAGATGTTTGAGGTTCTCGACTATCTCGAGCCATTGTATGACACGAGCAAGCCTCGATACTTGATGGGTGTGGGACATCCGGTTGATTTACGCTACGCAATTGAGCATGGCATCGACATGATGGACTGTGTGCTGCCAACCCGCAACGGCCGACATGGCACAGGCTGGGTGGGTGCTGAAACAAAAGATATAAAGGCGGATGTTGCCGCTGATGACCCCTTCCGCCTTGATATTCAAGTGAACTTTAAGTCAGAACGTTTCAAGCTCGATCAGCAGGTGCTCGAGCCTGGTTGTGACTGCTGGTCATGTAAGAACGGGTACACCAGAAGCTACATTCGACATCTGTTAAAGGTGGGGGAAGCACTTGGTGGTCAACTGATGAGTATTCATAATTTGCGCTACCTGGCGCGTATTTGCGAACAGTATAAATCGTAAGGGTTTCTTGCGAAGGAGGAGGGACGTGAGCGATGCGTGAGCATCACGTTTGTCGTACCCTGGCCACGACGGCTGGCGAGCGGGTTGCCCGCCAGCCGTCGCTGGATCGACTCAGACGTGGGTGTGGGCGATGCCCGCCGGACTCCCGATGTCGTTGTCGAAGTTCGCCAGGGTCATGCCGGTCGCGCCACCATCGCCGAGACCGGCCACGGTGCCGAAGACGAGCGGTACCGCCTGGGGTCGCTGCGTGCCGGTGCGTCGGTGGATGGCACGCCGATGGTGGGTGGACGGGGACAGCTGGTCATGGTCGTCGATCTTGGTCGAGACGCCGATGCCGGTGCTGAAGCCCATGATGACGGTTCGTCGTCGCAGCGCGTAGGCGAGTGCGCAGATGACGAACAGGGTGAGGGCCACCACGAGAACGGCGAGTGCTGCCGGCGTGGTGACGATGAAGCTCGCCGTGTCGGCGGTCGTCGTGGCCAGGGCTGGTACGGCCTGGGTGACGCCGTCGGTGGCGGTAGCCATGATCTCGGTCGGTGCGACCATCGTCTCGTTCTGCGCGAGCTGAGCGCTGTTGACGATCACGGTCGGAACGACCACCGCAGCGAACATCGCCGCGACGGTGATCAGGGCCATGCGGGCATGCTGGGACAGGTCTTCCCAGAGTGCTCGCAGTGCTTCCATGGGTGCTGCTCGCGCTGGCGCACGAGCGGTCAGGGTGCTGGACAAGGTCCTTCTTCTCCTTCGCGATTGGGTGCACAGCCCCGATGTGTACGTGCGTCGGCCCCCGGAATTTCCCCCAGCGACCTAACCTCGAATTGCCAGTTGCCTGGCTGGACGCTCCTGTGCGGTTGCCCTCCGATGTTAGAAAAAGCATACACCCGCACTAAATCTAGCGTCAAGAAAATAGGAACGAGATAGCTAGTGGCATGTCTGAAAAATAAAAAAGCCACTCCTGAGGAATGACTTAATAAAAACTGGTGGGCCCGAAGGGACTTGAACCCCTGACCTCTTCAACGTCAATGAAGCGCTCTAGCCAACTGAGCTACGGGCCCCCGCCATGTTTAACAGGGAAGAGTATAGTACACATTAACAATAAATGCTACACCGGTTCGCTCGGTTCATTGCCTCGCTCGACATAGATGCCAAAGCGGTCCGGCGGGGTGGTGCCATCATTTGCGTTGCGGCCCAGTACGAGCTTCTGAAAGAAGCTGACCAACGGGTAGAGTTCGTGCACGACAATGTGTTCGGCCGGCGTGAAGCCACGGTCACCACCCTCAACGCTTCGCATGACATTGCCAACCGCCGCACGGGCGGTGTCGCGGAGCGCGTGATATACGTAGACCCGAGAGCCGCGAGGCACGCGCTCGCCATCGACGCTCAAGCGCAGAAGAGACATAGACAGGTGTTCGATTGCAGCTCGGGGGTTCCGAGTAATTTGTAAATCATCTTGGATTTCTGCATGAGTCCGGTCATCGTCGTGTGGGACAAAGTCGAGCCTGCGGTCATCAAACTCGGTCAGGCTTTCACTTTCAAGCTCATCGGTCGGCACCATGGGCGCAGACAGAGAACCGCGCCAGATAGCCGGTACATACAATCCAGCACTGTCCACCAGTTCATCAAATCGTGCCATTAAATGCAGTATATCCTAAACGATTTCGTTGTGACCTTCTTATTGACCGTTCACAGGGGTAGGAGTACAATTGTGAGCGAGTGATGAGTTGGCGTAACGAACCAAGGAGCTCCGTTGGCACGATCGCGGATAGACGATACTACAGGCGATAAGAGTAAATAGTCCAGGTGGAACCGCCCAATGTATTGGGTCCCGGACACACGAAACGAACTAATTCGAATCGTGTGTTTTTTAATTTCAACCCAACGCAAGGAGAATGCCATGGGCAACCAACAAGACGAACTACATGCAATGCGACACAGCCTTGCGCATATCACCGCCAGTGCCGTGAAGCATCTCTGGCCGGATGCCAAGTTTGGTGTCGGTCCAGTGGTGGAAAACGGTTT
Source organism: Saccharimonadales bacterium (SeqCode) (assembly GCA_052031955.1). Lineage (GTDB taxonomy): Bacteria > Patescibacteriota > Saccharimonadia > Saccharimonadales > JBPEXE01 > JBPEXE01. The sequence goes on along the minus strand of JBPEXE010000112.1, from coordinate 1,842 downwards.
CTACTACGATATTGATATCGATAAGACCAATATCTCAGACGAGGACTTTGAGCGTATCGAAGCAGAGATGCGCAAGATTATTGATGAAGACCAGACTTTTCAGCATGCAACTAAATCAATTGATGATGCAATTGCTTGGGCGAGAGATGCGAAACAACCCTACAAAGAAGAACTTCTGAATGACCTTAAACGAGAAGGCACAACGAGCGCGAAAGATATCGATCCGACTGCGCTCGGCACAGAGAGCAATGGCTCCGCGGTTGATGAAGTAGGATTCTACACAAACGGTGACTTTGAGGATCTTTGCCGTGGCCCACATGTGGAATCAACAGGGAAGGTGGGGGCTTTCAAGCTCATGCGTGTCGCCGGTGCATACTGGCGTGGCGATGAAACAAAACCTCAGATGCAGCGACTCTACGGCGTGGCTTTTGCCAGCCAAGAAGAACTTGATGCTCACCTAAACATGCTCGATGAAGCCAAGAAACGTGATCACCGCAAACTCGGCAAAGAACTCGACTTGTTTACATTCTCGCCATTGATTGGCTCGGGCTTGCCGCTGTTTACACAAAAGGGGACCAAACTACGAGACCGACTTTCACAATATTCTGAGCAACTTCGCCACCCCCTTGGATACGAAAAAGTAGCTATCCCGCACATCACCAAAACCGACTTGTATAAGACATCCGGACACTGGGATAAATTTGGTGACGAATTGTTTTTGGTGCAGAGCCAGGAAACCTCGGATGAGCTTGCGATGAAGCCGATGAACTGCCCGCATCACACCCAGATTTATGCATCAAAGCAACGGTCGTATCGTGATTTGCCACTCAAATTTATGGAGACCACACACGTTTATCGAGACGAAAAATCAGGGGAGCTGAACGGAATTGAGCGGGTACGCGCCATAACTCAAGACGATTCGCACGTCTTCTGTACACGTGAACAAGTTTCTGACTCAGTAGAGGGTCTCATCAAAGCCATCCAGGAGCTTTACACGACTCTTGAAATGCCGATAAAGAGCGTCAATCTTTCATTCAAAGATGACGGAGATGGCTACCTGGGTGATGATAAATTGTGGGACGAAGCACAGGCAACTATGGAAGATTTGGCTAAGAAAAATGGTCTTGAATATATTGTAGATCCTGGTGAAGCTGCGTTCTACGGTCCGAAGATTGATTTCATTGCCGAGGACGCCATCGGCAGGGTTACACAAGTTGCTACCGTGCAGCTCGACTTTGTCCAGCCGTCACGTTTTGAGCTAGAGTACACAAACTCAGAGGGGGCAAAAGAAACGCCGGTCATGATTCATTGTGCAATGCTCGGCTCAATCGAAAGATTTCTATCGGTCTATATTGAACATACTGCTGGACACTTTCCATTTTGGTTGGCCCCTGAACAGATTCGTATTGTTACGGTAAACGACTCGGTGGCAGACTATGTTTCGCAGATTGAAGAGATAATTACCGGCGTCGTGCTCATGAAGCCACTTAAGTACAACGAAATAACGTACACAGTTGATGTGTCTAAAGAGTCAGTCGGCAAGAAGATTCGTGCTGCTGAAGTAGATCGTGTACCACTAACCCTGATTGTAGGCCCGAAGGATAAGGATGCCGGCGAGGTCAGTGTTCGCACCAAAGACGGCGAGTCCAAGGTTGCTCTCGAAAAGCTAGCCGACTATATCCAGGAGCTTTAGGTGAAGATAGCCGTCGATTTCGACGATGTTTTGATTCCGTTTTTGACAGAATTTCTTCTGTGGCATAACCAGAATTATGGGACAAACCACAGACCGGAGGAGAACCGCACCTTTGTTCTGAACGAATCGTTTGGCATGACCACCCAGTA
>JBPEXE010000111.1:0-5781 GCA_052031955.1 Saccharimonadales bacterium (SeqCode) | reverse complement strand
CGTTTGCCAGTTCTGAGCGCAAGCGGTCCGGCTCAAAGTTGAGCAACATGCAAGTGTATTCAACATCAAACTCGGAGGTTGCGGACAGCTCGGGGTTATACTCGCCGGCGGTGCCCGGGGCGTCACAGGTATTCTCGTTCAGCGATCCACTAAGTGTGCCCGCCAAATCTTCCTGAATTGCGCGCTTCGCGTCCTCAATGCCGGACTCAGCCGCAAAATACGCTCGGTTCGAGAGATCTTCATCGGTAGAGTCGCGTTGCTCATTGATAGCAAGTCGCACAAAACCAATGGTTACGATGGATAAAATAATCGACATAAAGATAACGACAATCATTGATGCCGCACCTTTTTGTTGTTTACTACCCTTGTAAAGCATAATCATGATTAGTGTACCACTAGTTCCTCGTTGTTACTACTGTGTCTAGACGAGCCACAAAACAGAATTGGTCGCCTGTCTTGACGGCACATTTTGCATCAGCACCCCAAGCACCATTATCCGCCGGGTCGAAGTCACCAGGAAACTCCCTGCCATCTGTTGATACGGTCACCGATATACGATATGAATTTGATCCCGGAACATTCGTGATTGAGAGATTTTGAATCATAAGATTCTCCGGTAGCAATGTGGTTGTTGAGCCGGTGCCAGGATTCTTGTTCGGTGCATCACCACAGTTACGGCCCGGTTCGTTGGTGCGTACAATTGTGACGTACTCCGTGCCCACATCGGCAAAGGAGATGTCGCCCGGTGACGGTGGACCGGATGGAGTCATGTTCCAGACGTAGTGCAAAGAGCCGATACAGAGACTATTCGAAGTAACTGTTACCGCTTCAGAGTCACGAATGGCTTTGGAAATTTCGTCCATCACGTCGCGCGTTGAGGTTTGCACTTCTTTGGTTGTAATACCTCGCGTGTACGCCCGATTAATCTGTATAAATCCGGTTACTACAAAGAGCAAGATAAAGCTAAAGAATGCCATCGAGAGCAGCAGTTCTACGAGAGTAAAGCCCTTTTGACGTATCATTGTGGGTCCTCCAGTCGCAGAACAATTGAGGTGACGTTATTTGGCGTGTTGCCAAGCGCTTCCCAGCATCCAAACACGTGCACGTTCCAGTAATCGTCGGTTGCGCTACCTTCAATTTCGGCCCAGATATGATACAAATTATCAACTTTCAATATGCCTGATCGCACGGTATTACCAGCGTCGATATAAAAAGCTCGACTTGCTCGACCGGAAGCCGGCAGGACGGTATCCAGATCACCATCACACTCGGTCAATGGCTGTACTCCCGGACTCAAAGACTGACGATACGGCAAGCTCGTTATTGTTCCCCAGTTGCCCGGTGTTGTTTCTGTAAAGGCATCTCGAGCTGCCCGTGTCAGCTCTGATTGTTGCTGCAACAGGTACGAGATTTTAGTTCGTTCGAATGCCTGCTGGTTCAGACGACTCGCCTTGTTTGAAAGCGTATATGCTCCAGCTAGAACAATCGAAAGTACCACCGTAGCCAGCAGAACTTCAACAATTGTGTCACCAGATTGTCGTCGGGTTATCATGCTGTGCACCCCACGTCATCTGCATCATCAAACAGAGCTTCGATGTCGAATTCACGGTTTGACCCACCAAGTTGAATCGCAGCCGGCTTCTTGTCGTTTGTCATACAAAACAATACGTCAAATTCGTCGGCCACAAAACTGTTGCCATAGCCCACTCGGTAGGCTGTCGCATTGTTGATGTCAGCCTCTGCACCCTGGATAAAAGCAACCGGAATAATATCCTGGCCGACCGGATTGCGGAGATATCCCCAGCGCGTAATGTCGGCGCCATTGTTCTGAACTGTGGTGACCTTCATGCCCCACGGAATATCAAATACTTCGATACTGTTTGCCGAGTTTGAGTCAACCGGTACAGCCTGAGGATCAACACAGGAAAGAACGTCTCGTGGATCGGTCAATCCTGAGATACACGGGTCATCTGTTGAAATACGCTGCCCAAAGACTTGGTAAACTTCAACGGTTCTTACATCCGTAGCAGGCGTAATTCCGTAGAGGTAGCCTAGAAAAATACATGAGCCATCACTCGCACTGGTTGTATAGCCCGTTGACCCGCCGCCGGTGTAACGACATGGCGCCTGTTGGTCCACGGTGCCGTTACGGGTCCGCGAAAGGCGACTCTCAAAAAATGATTCCGTTGCACGCGTTGCATCAGAATACTGCACCGCCTCGGTACGTCCGTTCACCGCCAACATGGCCGCGGCAATCATCATGCCGCTAATCGCCAAAAACAGCACAACTTCAATGATTGTAAAACCAGCTGTAGTTTTTGCCTCTGTCATCTTGATGTAATTATAGCATAAGCAATTAGATGTGAAGTGTGGGTTTTATATATTAAAAAACCCCGTATACCAGTCGCGAATGGCATCGGCCCACAGCACAGCTGCGATAAAGCCAATAATCAAAAATGGCCCAAATGGAATACGAGATTTACGCGTAACCTTCCGCACCAGCATCAGGGGCAGGATGAACGCGGCAGCGGCGTAAAACGCCACCAGAAGAGCGATAAGCGCGTCACGCGGGCCGAGCAGTGCGCCGATAAGGTAGCCGAGCTTGACGTCGCCACCACCAATCCAACGACCGTCAGAAATGAGGTAGAGCGCGTAGAAGAAGCCTCCACCAACAACAATGCCAAACAGCACCTCCTTGGCCATGTCAGCCAGAGTGATGTCGGTAATTCCGAACTCCAGCAGGCGCATGGCAGCCACAAACGCGAAGAGTGGAAACATGATACGGTTTGGCAGAAGCATGTGTCGAATGTCATAGACCATTAACGCAACCAAGCCAACTAACAAGCCGAGCCACGCAACAAAGTAAGCGATTTCATAATTAGTAGCAATGCCAAACGGCCAAACGAGATAACTCAGGACAAAAAGTGCTGACGTGGCGAGCTCTGTCAGGGGTGAATCTTCAATCTTCTTGCCACAATAGCGACATTTACCGCGCAGACTCAGCCAGCTTACAACCGGGATAAGATCGAGCGCCGAAAGTTCATGCCCACAATGAATACAAACTGACCGCCCTTTGGTTATCGATAGATCAACGGTATGTTTGTTTATGCGCTTTGAATGATGTTTTTTGTCGAGCCCTTGCTGTTCGATGCGCCATGTCAGCGCATTCACAAAGCTCCCCATCGCCAGTCCGACGACAGCCAGAATAAAAATAGCCATAACTAGATTAAATCAAAAAACCCAGCTCATGACGAGCTGGGTTTAGAGTTTCGAGCTAGTGTGACTAGCGGTTGTCTTGGCAGTATGATGTACCGTTTTCGAGAGGTACGATAACTGCAACCTTACGGTCAGCACCGGCAACAGCCGTGAATTGACCTTCGCTGTTTCCACACTGTGCACGTCGTGCGTAGTAGATGTTTCCATCTGGTTCTGCAATTGTTGGGTTTGCACCACCGTTCTGGAAGTTGACCACATAATTAACACCAGATGGGTCGTCAAAAATTGCACCGTCATTGCGCAGGTAGTCTGCTACGAATGTATCGGTCGCTGTCTGGTTGCCCGGATAGCTTCCGTTGTTATTGCTAGCATAAGACTCCAATGCGCTGAGGTAACGTCCTGCATCTGAACGTCGTTGCGAGTCACGTTGTGAACGCTGTAGTTGTGGAAGTGCAAGGAACACTACCAAGAAGATTAGACCGGCGATTGCCAACACCAAGACGACCTCGATGATGGTAAAACCAGTTTCTTTACGTGTTGTTGTTTTCATAGCCACCCTTTCTAAAGTGTTTATAAGGCTTATGCTTATATGTATTTAAGTTTACCTGCGTATGTATAAAAATCAATACCTCTATAGGCTTGTCGTCCCGACCAGACCATAAACCGGAATTAGAATTGCTCCCACCATTAGGCCAGCGACCACCGCTAAAACGACCATAAGTAGCGGTTCGATGGTTGTGGAAATTGCTTTAATCTCGTTGTCGAGCTCGTTCTCGTAAAAGGAAGCTGCCTTGCCCATCATCTCGTCGATAGCACCCGATTGTTCACCGATGCTAATCATTTGCGGAACAAGTGGCAAGAAGTTCGGATCATTCTCCAGCGATTCGCTCAGTGCTCGCCCACCCTTAACCTTCGTCGCGGCTTTTTGGAGTGATGCTTCAATCAACACATTGTTCACAGCACGCCCTGAAATACGCATCATCTCCAGCATTGGAACACCGGTTGCCATCAGGGTCTGTCCGGTACGTGCGAAGCGCGCCATATACATTTTCATAAATAAGCTACCAAAAATTGGCATGCGCATTTTAAGTCCATCGGCCATCTTGCGACCACCCTCTGTCTCGATATAGCGCTTCGCAAAATACGCAGCAGCAACGGACATCAACAAACACAACCACCAGAAAGAGATGATGAAGTCAGAGATAGCGAGCATAACAGAGGTAATAAATGGTAAGTCTTGCTTCAGATCGACATAGAGCTGCTCAACTTGAGGCAATACAGTCGTAAGCATGAAGATAATCACACCCATGATGACTACCAGAACAATTACCGGGTAGACCAATGCGCCCTTCACCTTGGAAGCAATGGCGGCATCTTTTTCTTGCTGGTCAGCGAGTCGCTCGAGCGCTTCATCAAGCGTACCAGAGGCCTCACCTGCCGCCACCAGGCTGATGAATACGTTATTAAAGGTTTCCGGATGGGCTTCAAACGATGCCGAAAGTGACTTACCCGCCTCAACGTCCGAAATGACTTTGTTAATGATGAGGGCCATTTCTTTACTGGCAGTCTGATTGGCGACCGTGCGAAGCGATTGTGTAATCGGCAATCCGGCACCAACAAGCGTTGAAAGTTGTCGAGAGAACAAAACCTTGTCTTTTGACTTAACCTTGCCGGAGCGATTGAAGATGCTGGCACCCTCACCCTTCACGGTAATGCTGATTGGCGTCAAACCTTGCTTGTGGATGAGCTTTGCAGCTGACTGCTCAGAATCGGCTTGAACCTCAGCCTTAAACTCTCGGCCGGTTTCGTCTCGTGCTGTGTAAACGTAGGTCAGCATTTCGTGTGATTACCCTCTCATCAACCTGTCTAATTCTTCTAGATCAACGGCGTAGTTGCGAGCTTCTTCATAGGTAATTGTGCCGGCGTGAATCAGGCTCACCAGCGTCTTGTCCATAGACTGCATACCGTGCTCAGCACCAGTCTGGATAACCGCTTCAAGCTGGTGTGATTTACCTTCTCGAATGATGTTGCGAACGGCTGAGTTGGCAATCAGAATTTCGGCTGCTGCAATACGACCGCCACCGATTGACGGAATGAGTCGCTGCGAAACAATACCCTGCAGGATGTTTGCCAGCTGTGCACGAACCTGTGGCTGCTGGTGCGGCGGGAAAACGTCAATCATACGGTCAACCGACTGAGAGGCAGAGTTCGTGTGAAGGGTTGCAAAGACCAAGTGACCGGTTTCGGCAATCGTGATAGCAGCCGAGATAGTCTCAAGGTCACGCATCTCACCGATGAGTACGACATCAGGATCCTGACGTAAGCTTGAGCGCAAGGCGGCCGAGAATGAGTAGGTGTCATAGTGGACTTCTCGTTGCACAATCACAGATTTCTTCGATTTGTGGGTAAACTCAATCGGATCCTCAATCGTGATAATGTGGTGGGCTCGCTCGCTGTTAATCTTGTCGACGATAGCTGCAAGCGTGGTCGACTTACCGGAACCGGTTGGGCCGGTAACAAGCACGAGTCCGCGTGGATAGTTGGCAAAGTCGGACACAACCTTAG
>JBPEXE010000110.1:0-3200 GCA_052031955.1 Saccharimonadales bacterium (SeqCode) | reverse complement strand
CGTCGGCGTTGTTGTGCGGCAGGAACGCCAGTTCACGCCAGTCGCGCGAAGGACGTTCGCCGTTGTGGACTTCGCGGTAGAAGTCCGGCCAGGTCCGCAGGATGTCGCGGATCTGCTCGGTAGTGAGCTCCTGTCCGGCCAGACGGTCGTCCACGAACCTCAGCAGTGCCTGGTGGGCGCCTCGGGTCCCGACGATGTCGGGCGCCAGATCGGTGCCGCTGGCCGCTCGCTCGGTTGCTCGCTGCAACAGTTCGTCTTCGCGGTGGCGAATGACGTATTTCTGCATGGTCCCTCCCTGGGGGTGATGTGTCGCACTTCACGACAGAAACCTAATTATACAATCACATAAATGTATGGTCAAACAGGTTAGATGCTGAGCTTCAGAACTTCCGCGTTTGGCAAACCCCTCAGCACTTCCGGATCAACCAGTATTTTTGAGCCACGAATACCACTGCCAATCACAACCATTTTGCGCTCCAGTACACGCTCGTCAATAAGGAGCGCCCAATCAGACGGCAAGCCAATCGGTGTAATGCCACCATATTCCATGTTGGTGAGCGAGGTCGCTTCGTCCATTGGTGCGAATGATAGTTTCCGTGCATCAACATATTTTTTGACCGTCTTATTTATATCGGCACGGTCAGTGGCGAGCACTAACAGTGCAACATACCAGATGCGTTCTGCACGTTTGGCTTTGACAACCACGCAGTTTGCGGAGATATCCAAGCCAATATCATAATGCGCACAAAAGTCTGCCGTATCAGCGAGGTCAGCATTTATTGCCGCCACATGCACATGGTTGAGCTTCAATCTCACAATCGCCTCAAAAGTTGGGTCAGCCAGTAACTCGTGATGGTCAGCAGCAAATTTGAAGTCCAAGGATCCGTACTTCATGGCTCAGCTCTGGGCGCGTGGATCAGTTTTCTTCAGATATTTTTGCAGGTGCTGATTACCATTGCGGTATGAGATAACTTTGCTCAACTCGGCACCAGCAAGGAAGATTTGAGCGTAATAATAAATAGCTACGAGTACCAATATGAATCCTGCCAGCGCTCCATAGAGTGACTTACTCGCGAAATTGGAGAAGTAGAATGTCAGCGCGAAGACACCGAGGTACATGAATGCGGCAATGGTTGCACTCGAAAGCACGAGATCTCTAACCGATAGCTTGACCGTTATAAAGGAGCGCAGAACGAAAATGATTGTTATAAACATGACCACAATTACGGTCGATGTTCCGATAAAGCCAGTAAAATTTGGAATTGCTTCCAGTTGATCCGGCAAGAGTTGCTGAGCGAAGCGTAGTAGGGCGTGGGTTGCGAGAACGAGTGTCATCGATGTTCCGAAGAATAAGGTGACAGAGAAGGACATGATATAGCGGTGAAGGCTCAGCTGCAGGCCCTTTTGTGTCTTCCATATGACATTCAGCGCGTCTTGCAATGCCAGGAAGATAAGCGAGGCACTGAAGAGCAGTGCCGCAAAACCGATTAACCCCACATTGTAGAAGTTTTCAAACGAAGGGCTGTCTATATGCTCTTCGATATCCGGAATTATCTCGGCTGCTCTGGTTCCAAAAACGGATTCGATTGCGTCACCTAGAAATTGCGAAATTTCGGATGAACTAAAGAAAACTTCCGCAATACCAATCGCCACAACCAAGAGAGGTATTAACGCGATAATGCCGTAGTATGCAATACCGGCACCCAGGCGCAGGGTATTGTCGTTGCGCCACTCTTTGTATGTATGAATGACAATCTCAAAGAAATTGCGAACATGGTGATGTTTCTTAAAAAACGGCTTGCCGAGATCAATCATATTAGACCTATTGTAGCAAGGATGTGACGGGCACGCGGTAATTTGTCGCGCGGTGCTATAATGAGCTGAATCATTGAGGAGACCCCATGGAAGAAGATATTAGCCAGAATCGAACCGAGATTCCGGGGCAGCCGCAAATTACACACCGAAAAAAACCGAAGAAGTGGCTATATGTCCTGGGGATAGTTATCGCCATTCTGGCTGTGCTGATATTTATGGGCGCTCGAGCGCTGCAGGGTGCTATCCAGGCGGCAGATGGGTATATCGCAGACATGCAGGCAGGCCGTTGTACGCAAATTTACGACCGTGCAACAGAAGCATTTCAGAAGCAGGGTACGCGGGATGAATGGGTTGAGGTGTGCACGGGCGTGAGCAACATCCTCACCGGTGAACCTCGAAACCTCGGTGTTGATGTCGAATCAAACTCGAGTCAGAATCAAGTGTCGACCGTCACCTATGAAATCGATGGAACCGATAGTGTGACCTACATTGTACTGATTGGCATGGTTAACCAAGATGATCAGTGGAAGATATCACTGTTTGACTCAGATCCTAAAGAAGACCAATAGCTACTGAGCAACAGTACCGATTTGGAATCGGGCAAGGATGTTTTCAGCGCTACCGCTGTGCGGTGTACCACTGCCAACTGCATTACCATCTTCATCGGTACGAGTCTGGAATAGGGTGGTGCCATCAGTTCCGCATGCACGCAAGATTTCGTCGCCACCTGGGTGTGAAGATACATATTCGGTGATGTCGTAGACGTTGCCGTCAATCATAGTCCAGCAATCTTCTGCTCTATCATGTTCCGCAACTTGTACTGCCGTATATTCTTCAAGCTGCTCGGAATCGTCTACGTCTGAACCGTTATTGTTTGACTCTGTTTCAACCGAATCACTGGCTGGGGCATTGGCATCATCGCCTCCACTCAGTACAAAAAATGCTAAACCTGCACCGACAATGAGGACTAATACTGCTATTACTGCTTTGTTCATAAATACTCCCGCCTTAATGCTACAAGTTTAACACTAAGGCGGGCTCCATTTTAACTCAGTTAGAATTTTTCTGGCATTTGCGTGCTAATACCGCTGGCAAGTGCATTCGCGATATCGCCAACTTGGTCGGCAGCCTCGCCGAGCTTTATGTAAGCTGCGTCAAAGTCACCGGCGCCAATAAGATTGATGGTGGCGATTACTAAGTCACGGTGCTCCTCAAGCAGCGGCATAACTGCTTCTTTGGGTAGGTTTGGGTTGGCCGATGCAAAGAAATTACTGGCTGCCTGTCCGTAGCCCGCCAGGTCTTCAATCGCTTGATCCATGCCTGCCGAATCTCCTTCGCGCGCGGCGGTGGTGTAATTAGCGAAGAATGTTATGTGTTGTCTCCAG
>JBPEXE010000011.1:0-2027 GCA_052031955.1 Saccharimonadales bacterium (SeqCode) | reverse complement strand
ACATGGCACCAGCGCCAAAAGTTCCTGTCTTGCAGATTAGCTTGGATGTAAATCAGAACCTCGAACAGTTGGTTGAGATGTTTAAACTCCTCAAACCCTTGCGCGAAAAGGGCGTCATCTTCATTGGTAGCGGCAATCTGGTGCACAATTTGCGCTTACTCAACTTTAGGAACGACCGCTCATATGACTGGGCCGAGGAATTCGATACCGTTGCGACGGAGCACATGAGTGGCCACGACCTCAAGGGCCTTGCAAATCCATACACCATCACCAAATCGGCGCAATATGCCGTCGAGATGGACGACCACTACCGACCAATGCTTGCCGCCATGGCCCTGCTGGACGGGAAAGAAGAGTTGCACTACTTCAACGAAGTTATCGATATGGGCAGTGTCAGCATGCGTTCCTTCATCGCCTCGTAAGAGGTGTATACTTGTTGAATGACACAAGCGCAGGCCATATCACATCATGCGCGGCTATTTGTATTGATAATGCTCAACGAAGCACGCCGCTACGCGTTTTATCCGTTTGAGTTTTTTACGGCCTTTGTTAATCGCGCCATTACCATCCTGCTTATCAGTTTATTCTGGGTGGTGACGGCCGAATTTGGCACCGGGGGCGAACTCGACAGTCGATATTTGCTGGGATATTACATGGTGCTTTCTGGACTTCTACAGATGTCATTCGCCAATCTGGGCGTTGCCAACAGTGTTCTGAAGAAAATTAAAGACGGACGCATCAGTAGCCAGTTGCTGCGCCCAATCGACACCTTCCGCTATGAGTTCGCAAGCTTGTCCGGCTGGCAGATTCAGTTTTTGGCAGTGTCGGTTATCTTATCGATAATTGGTATTGTGATTGCATCAGATGGGTTTAATCCGCTGCTCGCAAGCTGGGCAATCGTAAACATGTTCGGCATAAACTACGGCATAAACCGAGCGGCGGCATGTATCGGTTTTTATGTGGTTGAGTCGGCCGGCATCAAGAATGCGGTCTTGCACGTGCTCCGACTGCTTCAGGGTATGCTTATTCCACTCAGCTTGTTGCCGGTGCTGGCACAAGACATCCTCGCGCTGACGCCATTCCCAGGCTCACTCTACATGCCGACCGCCATATTGCTGGGAGAAGAATTCAGCATCGGCCTGTACGCTTTGAACACTGTTTGGGCAATCGTGTTGCTTTATACATCCAAAAAACTGTGGTCGCGCTCTCTGCGGGCGTATGAGGCGGTTGGCATATGAGATTACGACTCAAAGTTCTGTACATAAATCTGGTAAACACATTCCACCGCGATACGGCTTTCTTCGCCGAAAACTGGTCGAATGTGCTCTCAACCTTGCTATACACGGCCACCAGCGTTGCAGTTGTGCAAGCCATTTTTACCAACATCGATAGTATCGGTGGCTTTGACAGAAATGATGTGTACTTCTTAATGTTGGTTGGGCAGGTTGCATTTTATCTGCAATCGCGAATTACGTATTTCCCAGCCCTTGAGTTCAGCGAGGAGATTAACCGCGGACAACTCGACTTTTACCTCACCAAACCCGTACCGCACAAATTCTTTATTTATACCAAGTCGATTAGTTTCTTAATTATGCTGCGCGATGCCATTCCGCCTCTGATTCCGGTACTGTGGCTGATTGATTGGAGCGCACTGCAGCTCACGCCAATAAACCTATTGGTTGGATCCATCATTTTTATTCTGGGTATTGTTATCGATCACTGCCTGATATTCCTGTTATCTCTCAGCAGTATTTGGTCCGGCTCGGCCACATACACGCTGAACTTCTTCTGGGGCGAGCGCACCGAGACCAAGCTACCCTACGAAAGTCTCTACTCTTGGTTCCAATTACTGGTTTTTGCAATGCTACCGGCATTTATTGTGGCAACCCTGTCTGCCTCTGTTATGCTCGGTGAATCGCCAGCCGGAATTCGACTTTTTCAGGTGCTAATCGCGACAATCGGTTGGCTCATGTTGCATAATTACGTGTGGAGAAAGGCCGTGCGGGCGTATTCGTCCGCTTCATCAT
>JBPEXE010000109.1:0-2106 GCA_052031955.1 Saccharimonadales bacterium (SeqCode) | reverse complement strand
GCATCCTTGAGAATCTCGGCAGCCTCTTCGGCTTCGATAGTTTCCTTTTTGAGGAGCGCTTCTTTCAGTTTTTCGAGTGGTTCGAGGTTGTGCTTGATGACCTCTTCAGCTCGATGCGCCGCTTCTTTTATGAGGTCTTGCACTTCTTGGTCAATCTCTTCTTGAGTCGCTTCAGAATATGGACGCTCATGGACCATGCGATCAAACATCATGCCACCTTCATCTTGGTGGAATACTTGGTCACGAGTCTTCTTGCCCATACCTTGCTCTATCACCATGTCTCGTGCCAAGTCGGTTGCCTGCTGCAAATCATTGCCAGCGCCGGTTGTTACGCGCTCGGGACCAAATTTGATTTTCTCGGCAACACGACCACCGAGCATACGAGCCAGAATGTCTTTGTATTCAATGATTGAGTGGTTGCTTTTATCCTCGGGTGGGATGAACCAAGTTACACCACCGGTGCCGCCACGCGGAATGATGGTAACTTTATGAACATCGTCGCTGTCCGGAAGCACATGACCAACAATCGCATGGCCGGCTTCATGGTATGCAGTCAGATTCTTGTCGTCCTCGCTCATCACCTTGCCCTTGCGCTCAGGACCAATGGCAACTTTTTCAAAAGCTTCAACAACATGATCGTTGCTAATCACTTTTTTATTGTTCCGTGCCGCGATAATTGCAGCCTCGTTGGCGATGTTTGCCAAGTCTGCGCCCGACGTGCCGGCAGTTTTTGCGGCGAGGTCGTCTATCTTGACGGTGTCATCGGTCGGCTTCTTCTCAAAATGAACATCGAGAATAGCTTTGCGATCCTTGCGGTCTGGCAGAGTGATATTGACTCGTCGGTCAAAACGGCCCGGGCGAAGGAGGGCTGGGTCAAGCACATCGGCGCGGTTGGTTGCAGCCAATACAATTACGTTTGTACCTTGTGCGAAGCCGTCCATTTCAACCAATATCTGGTTGAGGGTTTGCTCGCGCTCATCATGACCGCCGCCCATACCTGAGCCTCGTCGACGCCCAACGGCATCAATTTCATCAATAAAAATGATGCATGGGGCATTCTTTTTGGCTTTGGTGAATAAGTCGCGCACACGCGATGCACCAACACCAACAAACATTTCTACAAATTCTGAACCTGAGATGCTAAAGAATGGCACGCCGGCCTCACCAGCAACAGCACGCGCCAGCATCGTTTTACCTGTTCCGGGAGGACCAACCAGCAGTACACCCTTTGGAATCTTGGCGCCGAGGTCACGGAACTTCTTTGGAAACTTAAGGAATTCAACCACTTCTTCGAGGTCTTCTTTGGCTGCTTCGTTACCGGCAATTTCATTAAATGCGACCGGCTCTTTCTCGCCACCATATAATTTGGCTCGAGACTTGCCAAAGTTCATGGCCTGATTGCCCTGACCCTGTGCTTGGCGCATCATCATGTAGAAGAAACCGATAATAATGATGAGCGGCAAGAAGATTGAAGCGAGCTGTATCCAAATGGCCGATGAGTTGTCGACTTTCTCGATGTCTAGAGCAAATGTTTGTGGGATAACGTCTGAGTCCGACAGGCTGGTTTCTGCGTCCTTGCGGCTCGCGCGCTCGAGTCCTTTGTCTTCTTCGCCGGCAATCTCCTCCTTGAGTGTAATTTCGAGTTCGTTGCCGGTCTGCGTAATTGACTCAATCTTTTCGTCTTGTGCGAGCTCAACAACTTGGCTGAATGCTATTTCATCAACGGTCTCTGTGTTGAAAGCAGATGAGAAAACAACAAAACCAATCAGAGCAACAAATATAACAAACCCGATGTTCTTTAGGTTTTTTTGGTTCCGACGCTTATTTCCTGAATCCATTCTGTGAATAACTCCCTATGTCTGTAACAGTAATATCAACCTAGTCATTATAGCGTTTTTTATAGAGAACGCCACTGTCTTGCGAGGATATTAATCGTGCACCAATATGGCAATCTGCTCATCGCCAACCGACAGCGCAACTGATCTCTCCAAATCAAGAGTGGCGCCCTGCTTGGCAGTTTTTGCAAAAATCACAGCCTTCTCGATACGAACCGCGTCGAGCTCAACCACAGACGAGGTTCGCTGGATCATATCCTTTATAATCAGC
>JBPEXE010000108.1:0-9811 GCA_052031955.1 Saccharimonadales bacterium (SeqCode) | reverse complement strand
CTCATGAATTTTGCAAAAAGATACGAATTAATGATGGGCGGCTAGAACGATTTGAGTGTGCGCTGCACGTCACGTTCAACGTCACGCTTCTGAATCGTGCTTCGTTTGTCGCGCGTCTTTTTTGGTCGTCCGGTTGCAATGGACAATTTAACATGTGGGCCGGCTGCGAAGAGCGATTTTGGGACAATAACGAGTTTTTCGTTGCGCGCACGAGTTAGTCTATCAATTTCCGATTTTGTCAAAAGTAGGCGGCGTGGTCGTTCGGGATCGTAGCCAGTCAAATTCGTGGCGTGTGGATATTGGTTTACATGTGCGTTGGTGAGCCAGACTTGGCCATCCGCGGAAATTGTGACATATGCGCCTTTTAGGCTGGCGTTCGAATTGCGGATGCTTTTTACTTCATGCCCAAATAGCTCAATGCCGGCAATAAACGAGTCTTGCAGGTCATAGTCAAAACGAGCTCTTTTGTTGGTAGCGTATGTCTTATTTGCCATGCAAAGTAGTATACATACAACCGCGTATTTTTAACATCATGGACCTTGTCTGCATGCAGATGTGATACAGCTGAAGTAGGGGAGGTGTTCAATTTCTTCCTGAGGACCGTTGCATCTAGTACAACAAGTTATCGCCATTCATCACTACTGTAAAATGTCAGAAATACAACAAAAACATGTACAAAACTCTTGCCAGAAACAGGGTATTGTGCTAACGTTTAGGCATGGTCAACAAATACAAAAACAGACCAAAATAAAAACCCCGTTCGTTCGCTCTGTGAAGAAGCGAACAAGCCCATGAGCGGGTCGCACACCGTGATACTGGTTAGCGAATCACGGGCCCTTGTGCGGATCTCCTCTTCGCTCTCTATGCCTGTAGAGGGCGGTCAGTCACCGTTAGAGTAGCCGAGCGCCACAGAAGTAATTTACACGGGCGGATTCGGCTCTCTAACACCCTTGTGCTTTATAACCAAAAACACTTCGTTGGGAGGTGTTTTTTTGTTTGAGTAAGACATTAGCCTGCTAGAATGAAGCTATGAATGTACGTCTCGGGCGCCTACGCCATATCATGCCTCTCTGGGCAGTTGTTACCCTTGTTGGAATGGTCTTCTTGTATGGAACAACTCCAGACAGAGTTGGCCCGGTCGGGGTAACCGTATTCTTTGCAGTGGGCTATCTGTTTGTTGCGCTGACCATCCAAGTTCTCGCTCTGCTAACAATCCGTTTTCTCGGTATTGGTTCGACAAAAAGCTGGCGATTTCGCTATGCACTCATCGCTGCCTTCCTCCCCATAACAGCGGTGGGATTGGATTCACTCGATCAGTTAGTGTTGCGTGACTTGCTAATTTTCTTTGGTCTGGTTGGTCTCTTAATCTTTTATGTTTCCAGGCAGAGCAGAGGCCAGCGCTAAACAGTAATAATTCCCCTTAAAAAAGCGCCCGTAATTGGGTATACTTTCATCCATGGAACCAAAAGCACCAACACCTGGGGGTGGACCCAGTCCTGAGAGTGGGCCACAGCTACCAATTGAGTCACAGCCTGAACATATTGAAACAGGGCAGATTGAGTCCGCACCACAACCTGCAGCGCCAGAGGTTGACCGCCCGGCTGGTGAAACAGCCAATCAGAATCAAGGGATGGTCTTGCCAACCCCCGCACCACAGCCAGTAGCCGACCCGGTACAAGATGATGACGAGGATCAAACTGTTAGCGATGCCCAGAAGAAGGCTGAGCTCCAAGCTCCTGAGCTGGCCAATGATGTAGATGTTATCGAGAAAGAGTGGGTTGATAAGGCCAAGCAAATCGTGAAGGATTCTATCGATGACCCCTACAATCAAAATCACAACGTTTCTGTCCTGAAGGCTGATTACATGAAGAAGCGTTACGGTAAAGACATCAAGATACCTCAAGATAAGCCAGCGAAGGCATAAATGACAACTGTAGCATTACTACTACTCACAATCTTTGTGGCGGTATTCGGTTCACTTGGGGCCGTTGCCTGGCTGGGTAGTCGCAAACGCTTGCGCGAAGCCAAGAATTACGAGCGCGGACTCAAGATGGTGCCGCTGCTGATCCATCTGCCACCCAGTAGTGCCGATGTAGAAACGGCAAACCGTGATGCGCGTGATGTGGCAGACGAGCAAATATCCAAGGCACAGGTCCTCTATGACATTATCGCCTCAACTGCCCAGAAGGGCTTTAAGAGCAACTTTTACGGTCAACGCCACATCAGCCTCGAGATTATCGCTACGCATGGCCGAGTGGACTTCTACACGGCCGTGCCGGTTGCTTTGGTATCGGTCGTGCAACAAGCGATTATCTCAGCATATCCAAATGCTCGGCTTGAGGAGGTTGAAGAACACAATATCTTTAACCCGGCCGGTAAACTCTCGGGTACCATCGGTGGTGAGCTTATCCTCAAGGATGACTTTATTAAGCCGATTGCAACCTTCCAGGAGACCAAGCGCGATACTATGTCAGCTCTGTTGAATAGTTTGTCTGAGCTTCAACAAGAGGACGGTGCAGGTATTCAACTCCTTATCCGACCAGCACGAGAAGGTTGGACCAAGCGAGCGATTCAAACCGCCAAGGACATGAAAGAGGGCAAGAACAAGAAGGGGATATTCGGGGTTTTTAGTGGTTTTGGCTCGGCACTCTGGAAACCACCAGAGCAAAAGGATGGGGAAGTAAAGCAACTTACAAACCTGGAACAAGGTGCCATCGATGCGATTGAAAACAAGACCAAGTATGCCGGATATGAAACACTCATTCGTGTTGTCACATCCAGCAACACGGTGCAACGATCACAGACGGTTCTCAACAATATCGTAGCGACATTTGCGCTTTTTGATGCACCGGGCAAGAACGGCTTTCGGTATGCAGAAGCGAAGGATATTGAGAGTTTTGTGACGTCATATATACTTCGATTTTTCCCACCTGAGAATACATCTAACATTCTAAACAGTGTAGAATTAGCAACGATTTTTCATTTCCCGGATGCCTCACAGACCTTCACTTCACAAATCGAAAGACAGTCATCAAAACAGGTTGACGGACCACGAAATATGCCGACCGAAGGACTGCTTATGGGCTATAACGTGTTCCGTGGTGTAAAGAAAGAAATCCGACTCTCTGACAATGACAGACGTCGTCATTTATACATCGTTGGTCAAACCGGTACCGGTAAGTCTACAATCCTTGAAAACCTGGCCTTGCAGGACATGTTGGATGGCAAAGGCTTCGCATTTGTTGACCCGCATGGCGACACGGTAGAGAAGCTTATGGGCATGGTTCCAAAAGAACGCATCGATGACATTGTGTACTTTTGCCCGGCTGATATGGACAACCCAATGGGGCTCAACTTGTTTGAGTTCGACACGCCTGACCAAAAAGACTTTCTCATCCAAGAAGCTATCAACATGCTCTACAAATTGTATGACCCGCAGCGGCAAGGAATTATTGGTCCGCGCTATGAGCACTGGTTCCGCAACGCGAGTCTCACATTGATGGCCGATCCGGCCGGTTCAACGTTTATTGATATACCGAAGGTGTTCACTGACAACGACTATGCCAAGCAAAAGCTCAAGCATGTGACCGACCAGACCGTGCTCGACTTCTGGAATAAGGAGATGGCCCAGACCAGTGACTATCACAAGAGTGAGGTGTTGGGCTGGTTTGTGTCTAAATTTGGCGCCTTCCTCTCGAACGAGATGATGCGCAACATCATTGGTCAGACCCAGAGTTCGTTTAATCTTCGTCAAGTTATGGATGAAGGCAAGATTCTGTTTGTTAACCTCTCCAAGGGGCGCACCGGTGAGCTGAACTCCAAACTCCTGGGTATGATTTTCGTGATGAAGTTCCAGTCTGCCGCGATGAGTCGTGCCAACATTCCGGAGAGTGAACGACGCGATTTCTCTCTATATGTCGACGAGTTCCAGAACTTCTCAACCGATTCGTTTAGCTCGATTCTATCCGAGGCTCGAAAGTATCGACTTAACCTGATTGTGGCCAACCAGTTCATCTCTCAGTTGAGCGAGGATATTCGCGATGCGGTCTTTGGTAACGTCGGTTCGGTCATCTCATTCCGCACCGGTGCCTCTGACGCTGACTTTTTAGTAAAACAGTTCTCGCCAACGTTTGATGTTGACGACCTGGTGCAGCTACCAAACTTTAATGCCGTGTCGCGCGTGATGGCCAATAATGTACCGTCTCAGCCGTTCAGCATGGCGTTATTGCCACCACTGGGCCATGAGAACATAAAGCTGGCTGATGCCCTCAAGCGCATGTCATATGTGAAGTATGGTAAGCCGAAGGCGGTTGTTGAGGAAGCAATCTTTAAGCGACTCGAAACCCTTGAGCCACCGAAGCCCAAGATTGGTGGTGGGTTGCCACCCGGTGCGAGGCGTCCAGCCTCATCCGCTCTTGGCGCCCAACCCGGTACGGCCGCGAACCCGGCTGGCAAACCATCCTTCCTCGACGAATGGCTCGAGAAACGTAAGCAGCGAGTTGCTCAAGATGGTGGCGCGCCACAACCCAGCCAGCAGTTATCTGATCGTGCAGACGCACTCTTTAACAAGCCGGCAGCTGGGCCAGGTCCACAAGCACCTCAGCAAGCTGCGCCACTCAACAAACCGGGTGGCTCTGTAGTCGGTGGCCCGTCTCAACTCGACCCAAACCCTAACTTTGGAGCAGCCAAGCCCACACCGACTCCACAGCAGCCTCAGGTTGCGTCTGACGGCTCTCGGGTAATGGGGCAGGGCGATGTTCATACGATTGATAAAGCACCGAGCGATAACCAGAATATTTCTGGATCGACCCAGGATAAGGAAGAAGCTCATCGACTGTCGGAGGCGATTAAAGCCAAGTCGAACCTCAATAAGCCAGCCCAACAGCCAGCACCAACTGCTCCCGCACCAGAGCCCGAAAAGCCGGTCGATCCAAAGTTAATGATGGGTGAAGACGATGAAATGTACATCGACAAAGACGGCAACATTCATTACAAAGAGCCGGTCGACGAGTAGATTTTTTAGCGACGAATTACTTTAATGACACCCTCGACCATCAAGCCGAGAGCCCAGCCAACAATGACGAATACAACGAACTCACTGCCTGATACTTCCCAGCCGTAGCGGCTGGCATAGAAGGTGACGATGAGCAGGACCAAGAAGGCGAGGATGCCGCCACCCATAAGTCCGGATGGACGGGCGACTGTTTTGCTGGCCACGTTGCTGACCTTGTCGACAGTATCGTTGTTGATGACTTTGCTGAAGGTGCGTTGATAGGCGGGTAGTTTGCCCTCGACGCGACGCATCGTTGCTTTGTAGGTCATCTTCTTGTGGTGTGGGCTAACCGGTTCGTGAGCCTTTTTATTCTCAGAGCCTGATGGTGCTTTCTCTTTACCGGAGATAGCTTCTTTCTCAGCCGTTTCGTGTGCCTTCTTTATCTCTTGGCTGCGCTCTTTTGAAGCTTCCTTTTCGGCGGCCTCTCGGAGTTTTTCGCCAACTTTTTCTAGCTGCTCTTTGGCTTCTTTATTCTCAGCGCTTGGTGCCTTCTCGTGGCGACTGCCACTTAGCTGTTCACTCATTAGGCAACACTCCCGGTAAACTCATTGCGAATCATACGAAGCTCCTTGGCAATCAGACGGTTGCGGAAGTAGAAGTAGGTGACCATGCCGATGAACAGGGTGCTAACCAGAGCATTTAGGCCCGGGCCTGTGTTTGGAAGCTCCGTCACAGCGCCCTCAACGAGCTTAGGCAGGCTTTCCGGTAAGTCCACGGTCACATTGTTGCCATAAGCATTTTCCATCCTTAAATCGAATGCTAGTGGGTCAGACGCAGCAACCGGCGTATCCGGAATTGGTGACTTAACCTTTACGGTAATGGTCTTCTCGATGATTTCGCCTGCGGCAATATCAACCTTTGGCCACGAGATAACGGTGCCACTCTCAGATAGCGAGCCGCCGTCGTAGTCGACAAGGTTGGCATACTGAAGCACGTCAGACATGTCGTCACGGATAACAAATCCCTTCTCGGTGGCTGTGCCATCGTTCTCGATAATCAATGTGTAGACCAGAGTGTCGCCACCATTGGCTACCGTGCCATGCGCGTCATCAATGCCTTGCGTGACATTCTTGACGGTCTTGAGCTTGAAAATATTTGGCTCTCCACACTCCGGGTCATTCGGTGGCAGGGCGGGGTTGGTAGGGCAAACTTCGGGCTCAACACATTCTTCATCATCTTTGAGCAGACTCGAGTCCCATGGGCACTTCTCAGGCTCTGGTTCAACGTCAACCGAGAGCTTGCAGCTTGTGTTGTTGGTGATTGCGCCCAGTGATGAGTTGGCGGTTACGCGCACAGTGTAAGTGCCCGGCTCATCGTAGGTATGTGTTGCCGTGACCTTGTTACTCGAGTTGTTGGCTATCGTCGCGTTCTGTCCATCGCCGTAAACAATCTTAAAGTCGCTGACAGTTGCACCGTTCTCTGGCGTTGCTGACATCTCAAAGGTACGCTCCTTTTCACTACCGGTGCCTTCAAGAAGCTTAACGTAGTCACAGACAACAGTTGGAGCGGGGGTAGGTGGCTCAACGGTGAGCTTTGTCAGGCAAGTGCCGCTGTTGCCAACGTCGCCAGCTGAGGTCTTTACGAGTACCTTGGCGGTGTAGGTCCCGGGTTCGTAGGTGTGGTTGATTGAAGCAGTTGCGTTGCTCGTTGTGATGGTCTTGCTGGTTCCGTCACCAAAGTTGAAGACGTACGACTTAATGGTCGCGCCATCGCCATTGGCTTTGGCCTCAAAGGTGCGAACCTTGTTGGTGCCACCTGAGCCGAGCATGCGTAAACTGACACACTTCGGTTCGGGCTCGGGTTCGGCAACCGTCACACACGGTTTCTCAGTACTGATGGCGCTGTCGGCAAGCGACGTGGCCGAAACGCTGTTACAGAGTTTACCTCCCTCGGGCGCCGTCGCGAGCACCTGTGCCTTGATGGTAATAACGCGCGTTTCATGTGGAGCAAGACCATACAGACCTTCGCCCGTGAGGGTGACAGTACGTCCGCTGACAGACGACTTAGTGAACAAATCTTTTGGACTGTAATCCACAAACTTGGTGTGTTCCGGTAGGGTGTCCTTGATGGTGACAAAGGCAGCGCTGTTGCCGTTGTTGGAGCTGACTTTCACACGGAAATTAATCATGTCGCCGGCTTTGACGACCTTATTTTGATCGGGCGAGAGCACTTTGGTGACACGCAAATCCTCTTGTTTGCCAACACGGATGATAACGTTACCGCAGCTTTCGCCGATGGCAAACCATGGGTCCTGGGAACCAATCTTGCTATAGCGAACACCACTCAGAGCGCGAACGTCTTGGGTGCGATTGCGATAGGCGGCATACATACTGCGCTCACAGAAGGAGTAGCCGTTGTTTGTATAGCAGGCTTCGGCACCTCGACCAATCGACATACGGCCAACCGAGCGCAGGCTTGGGTCGGCGGTGTTGAGTGTCGTGATGTTTGTCTTGCGAATGTCTGATTCTGTAATGCCGTAATAGTCAAATATGGCTTTTGTATAAGGCGAGTTGCGCATAGCGGCGATAGCTTTGTCCTGCATCTGTTGCGCGGTGCTGCCGGAAATACCGCCGGTGATAACGTCGTTGCCCGGGCTCGCAAGAACAGATGCTTCGGGCGAGAAGATGCTAAGATTCAGGTTGAGCAAGAGGGCGAGGATACCGAAGATAAGACCAATTCGCCGTGTAAACTCCTCCTGTTTCAGACGCTTGGCATAGAACCCAACTTGGTTGAGTAAGCCTGGCGAGTATGGCAGGTGAGTGACGAGTTTCTTGAACATCCCTATTAACCTTTATTTTATGTTTGTCTGCTTTGCTTCTATTTAACCATAATCACAACGTGATTTACAAGGTCAAATAAGGGGTGGAAAGGGCTTGCGTTTTGGTTAAAAACCTGAAATCAATTTTAGGACTTCTACTTGAGGTAGAACGGTGATTTGGGTATACTTAATTCAGACGAGCGAGCGAGTCGAGCACCCATGGTGGTGGTGTGTACGAGCGCATTTGACGGACAGTCGATGCGGTGTTTATAATTTGCCAGTTCGTTCCAAAGATATGAAACATATGAAAAAGAGACGATAGGGGATAAGGAGCCAATGGCTGACAAAAAGCAAGACTACGGCGCGGATCAGATTCAGGTTCTAGAAGGTCTAGAGCCAGTTCGAAAACGCCCGGGCATGTATATCGGTGGCACCGGCAAAGACGGTTTGCACCACATGATTAAAGAAGTTGCCGACAACGGTATCGATGAAGCCATAGCCGGCTATGCAACCGAAGTCGTCGTTATTCTCAATGAAGACAACTCAATCACCGTAACCGACAACGGTCGCGGTATCCCCGTTGAAAAGCACAAGAAAACCGGTGTCTCAACCCTCGAAACCGTTCTGACAGTTCTCCATGCCGGTGGTAAGTTTGGCGATGGCGGCTATAAGGTATCCAGTGGTCTTCACGGTGTGGGTGTCTCTGTTGTAAACGCTTTGTCTACATCACTCACCGCTGAGATTAGCCGTGATGGTTTTGTTCACACACAAACCTACGAGCGCGGTGTTGCTAAGGGTGCTCTCAAGAAGGGCGAGAAGGCCGCGGAAACGGGAACCAAGATTACTTTTGTGGCTGACGATACAATTTTCTCAACCGTTGAATGGGACTTTGACTGGGTAGTTGATTACCTTCGGCACCAGGCCTATCTGACCAAGGGCATTAAGACTCGTGCCATAAACATGAAGACCGACCAAGAATTTACATTCTACTTCGAGGGCGGCATTCAGAGCTATGTGCGACACCTCAACATTGGCAAGGATGTTGTAGACGACTCAGTCTTCTATGTCGAGAAGCAGCAAGACGAGAACATGATTGAAGTATCTTTGCAGTACACAGACTCTTTTAACGAGACAATCAAGGCGTTTGCCAACAACGTGTTCAACCCTGATGGCGGTACTCACTTGACCGGCTTCCGTGCCAGCTTGACTCGTGTGATTAACGATTACGCTCGCAAGAACGGTCTGATCAAAGAGAAAGAAGAGAACCTGACGGGTGAAGATACCCGCGAAGGTTTGACTGCCGTTATCCTTATTAAACTGCCTGAAGCGCAGTTTGAGGGTCAGACAAAGAACAAGCTCGGCAACCCGGAGGTTCGTGGCCAAGTTGAAACTGTCATGAACGAGTACTTTGCGTATTATCTCGATGAAAACCCGGCTGTTGCCAAGAAAATCATCGGCAAGGCATTACTGAGCGCCCGTGCTCGTAAGGCTGCCCGCGCTGCCCGCGACAACGTTATCCGAAAGGGTGTGCTCGAAGGTACCTCGCTGCCAGGAAAACTGTCTGACTGTTCATCAAAGAATCCAGCCGAATCAGAGCTCTACATCGTAGAGGGTGACTCTGCCGGCGGTTCGGCCAAGACCGGACGTGACTCACGAACTCAAGCTATCCTGCCGCTGCGTGGTAAGGTGCTGAACGTAGAGCGTGCTCGACTCGACAAGATGCTGGCCAACAACGAAATTACCTCAATGATTAAGGCGCTTGGTGTTGGCATTGACGAGCAATTCGATCCACGCGGTCTGCGCTACGGACGCATCATCATCATGACCGACGCCGACGTTGACGGTTCACACATCCGTACATTGTTGCTGACATTCTTTTTCCGACACATGCGACCAATCATTGAGAGTGGGCATATTTACATCGCGCAGCCACCTTTCTATAAGATTGTGGCCGGCAAGCAAACACATTATGCCTACAACGACGATCAGAAAGATCAGAT
>JBPEXE010000107.1:0-11529 GCA_052031955.1 Saccharimonadales bacterium (SeqCode) | reverse complement strand
GATAGCCAACGTGCCTGAAGTGTTTTCTGCGGTCTCTCTTTCAGCATCGCGCAAGAGCTTGATGATGTCTTCCGGTACATTCTCTTCGGAACCAATCCAGCGAATGCGTGTTCCCTCCTTGGTCAACTCGGCCAGTTCATTCTTAAGCACCCAACGGAATAGCCCCAATAATCCCTCAACCTCTTCCTTCGAGCGGTTCCAGTTTTCAGTTGAGAAGGCGTATACACTCAAATACTCAATCTTGAGCTCTTTAACGGTTCGCAGGAGCTCTTTTAGATTTCGATATCCTTGACGGTGGCCTTCAACGGTAGGCTTGCCATGTGCCTTCGCCCAACGGCGATTGCCGTCCATTATGATGCCGATGTGTTCGAGTTTCTCTTTGGACATACCGACCCTAGGAAAGCCTTTCCACTATGTAATTCATCAACTCCTGCAAGAAGTCTTTGCTGACTTGTGGCCAATCACTTTTTTCTACGACCTTGCGGGCGTCGTCCGCATAGCGCCGCGCGGTGTCCTCGGCATATCTGCGCGCACCACAACTTTCAACAATTTCACGCACTTCTTTGGCTTGCTTGTCGGTAACATGATGATTGCCCAGTGCATGAGAAATCACCAGCGCCTGGTCTTTGTCGGCACGAGCTAAGGCCTGTTGAATAATGAGTGTGAACTTGCCTTCTTTGAGGTCATCGAGGTATGACTTGCCGGTGACATCGTCGTTGCCAAACAAGCCAAGGATGTCATCCTGCAACTGAAAGGCGATACCTGCCGGTACACCAAAATCACGCACCTTCTCCACCTCTGCGTCACTGGCACCGGCGAGAATTGCTCCTACCTGCATCGGATTAATGAATGTGTAGTAACTACTCTTGAGTTCGTGCGTCAATAGTATATCTTCCTCAGAAGTGTTTTCTACGCCCGAGAACAAATCATCAACCTGACCAAAAGTGGTCGCTTTGATGTTGTCATGGAAGTGCTTATTGGCACGCAGTACATCATGCGCGTCCAGCTCAATCTCGGACATCAACTGGCCGGCTACATGAGACGCAATCAAACCAACATTGATAGCCAACATGTCACTGACATGACGAAAATCGTCACCGGCCGCTTCGATGCGGTCGTAATACATGTACTGGATTGTTGGTTTGCCACGACGAATCTCCGAACGATCCATCACGTCGTCAACGATGAGTAGATAATTTTGAATCAGCTCAATAGCAATTGCAGCCTTCAACGCCTCGTCACGATTACTGCCTCCGTACATATCGAATGCGGTGAGTACCAGCGAGCCACGAATGCGCTTTCCGGGGCGCTCGGTAAAGTCGCGCATGTAGTCCCACGCCTCATGACCATGACGTGAAAACTTAGACACATCGTAGTCTGCTAGAAATTCCTGCAAGGCGTCGTTCACTTCCTGACGAGTCGTCTGAAGCTGCGCCGTGAAAGTCTTGCTTGCCATGTGAAAGCCTACCCTCCTCTACTTAAACAGTTGTAACTTCGGCCTCTTTGTCTTTGACGATTTGTTCGGTCTCGGTCTTAAAGTTGTCGAGCATATCATTCAGTTGTTTTTCGATACGCTTTTCATCGTCTTCGCTGATTTCTTTATCTTTGACTTGCTGTTTAGCGGTGTTCAGCACGTCGTGACGCACGTTGCGCATTGCGATGTTTGCTTCTTCGAGCTTGGCGTGCAGTTGCTTCACTACTTCCATGCGACGCTCTTGGGTCATTGGTGGAATCGGCACCCGTACGACCTTGCCGTCGTCTGACGGGTTAAGACCAAGTGACTGGTCTTCGCGAATCGCCGCAGAAATCGCGTCGAGATTTGATGGGTCAAACGGCGAAATCTGAATCATCTGTGCGTCGAGTACGGTAATGGTTGAGGCATGTGGGAGCTTCATCTCCTGTCCATACACAACCACAGTCACGTTTTCGAGCATGCTGGCACTGGCGCGGCCGGTGCGCAACTTCTTAAGTTCATCTTTTAGGTGTTCGACAATGCTGTCGAGTTTTGATTGTGCTTCTTTAATTTCCAGAGCCATTCGTTTGTCCCCCTAGTTCAATGCGTGACATTTGACGAATCACCATGTTCTCGCCAAGTTTCGCAATTGTTTCCTTGAGGTAATCTTCAACCGTTTGGTCAGGGTTCTTTACGAATGCCTGGTTGAGTAGACAGACTTCCTCGTAGAACTTGTTCAACTTGCCCATCGTGATCTTGTCTATCATATCATCCGGCTTGCCCTCTTCCTTCAATTCGGCACGGATAAGCTTCTCTTCTTCCTGAAGCACATCTTCGGTCACGTCATCCTTAGAGATAAAACGTGGCGATGCGGCAGCGATGTGCAGCGCAACATCATGCGCGAAGTTTTTAAAGTCGTCGGTACGAGCCACAAAGTCGGTTTCGCAGTTAACTTCAACGATAACGCCGATGCGATCACCGTGAACGTAAGCCTCAACTAAACCGGCCTTTGCTTCACGCTCAGACTTCTTATCAGCCTTAGAAATACCCTTAATGCGCATCTCTTCAACTGCCTTGTCAAAGTCACCGTTGGCTTCTTCAAGGGCTTTCTTGGCCGCAGTTAAACCGACTCCGGTCAAATCCTTAAGCCGCTTAATTTCCTCAATAGATGTTCCCATATTCGTCTCCTAAACTTTTAGATTTACGAAGCTCTATTTAGCTTCTTTTTTGGCTTTGGCGTCTTTGTCGGCAGCTTTTGGAGCCTTGGCTTTACCCTCGGCAACAGCTTGAACAACATAGTTGGTGATCAACTGAATAGACTTTACTGCATCGTCGTTGGCAGGAATTGGGAATGTAACGGCAGTTGGATCGGCGTTTGTATCGCACAGTCCGATAACTGGAACCTTGAGCTTGTTAGCTTCACGTACAGCGTTCATGTCAACAATCACGTCAGTTACAAATACGATACCCGGCTTGAGCGGGTGGTTCTTTACACCGTCAAACACGCGATTAAGGCTATCGATTTCTTCTTGATAGCGCTGTACTTCGAGCTTGTTGTAGCGCTCTGCAAGTTCACCGCTCTCCATCTTCTTCTCAAGATCAAGCAGGTGCTTGATACGAGCCGACATGGTCTTTGAGTTGGTCAGCATACCGCCAAGCCATCGCTCTGTTACGTATGGCATGCCAGATTCATTGGCCGCTGCCTTGATGACTTCGCGGGCTTGTCGCTTGGTACCAACAAACAAAACGGTTTTGCCTTCTGCAACCGTCTTTGCAACAGCATCAAGTGCCTCTTGCAGGCGCTCGTCTGTTTGGATGAGGTCGATAATGTGACCATCTCCGCGTTTGCTGTGAATGTATGGTGACATCTTTGGATGTCGTCGGCTTGCACGGTGGCCAAAATGAACACCGGCCGCAAGCATATCTTTCACGTCAGTTTTGACGTTAGTCATAGGACTATCCTTTCTCTACATGAGCGGAAAGACTACATCACCGATAAGAATGATGGTGTACTCCAGGAATGAACCCGCTCACTGATTCATTAATAGTGGCGCTATAATAACAAATTTCACCCCTGATGACAAGTGTTAAGTAAATTTTGCTGACGCCTATGCTTGACTCCTCTGTAACATATCTGTATAATTCCCCCTCGTTATGAAGAGCGATACACATCCAAGCAATTATCGTCCTGTTGTATTTCAGGACCTCAACAACGACACTACCTTTTTAGTGCGTTCTACTGCTGCATCTGATGAAACAATTAAGTGGGAAGACGGCAACGAGTACCCACTCATAAAGGTTCACATCTCGAGCGCTTCACACCCTTTCTACACCGGTCAAGAAAAACTGGTTGACGTTGAGGGTCGTGTTGACCGCTTTAAGGCTCGCCAAGATGCTGCCGCTGCAAAGCGCGAAGCATTGGCCGCCAAAGCAAAGAAGAAAGCTAAGAAGAATACTGATAGCGACGAAGAACCACAGGTTCAAAAGATTGGCGCCGGCAAGTCACAAGACAAGAAGCCAGCCAAAAAAGAAGCCGCCAAGTCCGGCGAAAATTAGCGCACGCAACATCTAACCCCCGAATCCTCAAGTGATCGGGGGTTTTTATATGGAAATAATCTAACGAGGGACACGCGGTGGAACAAAAAGAATCACAAATCAGACAAGAAAACGATGAGCTGCAGGCATTTTTATCCCAACCCGATGCCTACTCGGACCCAGGTTTTGCTGAAAAGTCACGAAGGGCCGGACAAGTAGCGGATATTGTTAAGTTCTTTGACGATTTGGCTCGTGCTAGGACAGAAAAAGAAGAGGCAGCGCAAATACTAGCAGATAGTTCAAGTGATGACCTGATGATTGAATTGGCAACCGAACAACAAAAGGACGCCGACGAACGGATTGAATGGGTTCTTGGGGAGCTTGAGGACGCACTTATCCCTCGCGACCCAAACGACGGTAAAAATGTCATGGTCGAAATTCGTGCCGGTGCCGGCGGTGACGAAAGTTCCCTGTTTGCGGGTGATTTATTCCGCATGTACTCCCGCTACGCCGAAACTCATTCGCTCAAAACCGAGATTGTCAGCGAAAGCCCGTCAGAGGTTGGTGGTTTTAAGGAAATCATCTTCAAAGTATCCGGTGAGGCACCATATAGTGCACTCAAGTTTGAATCTGGTGTGCATCGCGTACAACGTGTGCCCGCAACCGAATCACAGGGTCGAATTCATACGTCTACGGCAACTGTTGCTGTCCTACCCGAGGCTGAAGAACGAGATCTTGAAATCAATCCAAATGACCTGCAAATCGACACCTATCGCGCCAGTGGACACGGTGGCCAATCGGTCAACACCACCGACTCGGCAGTCCGTATCACACACATCCCAACCGGTGTTGTAGTCACTTGTCAGGATGAGAAGAGCCAGATTAAAAACAAGGATAAGGCGATGGGCGTTCTGCGTACTCGCCTACTCGCCAAGCAGCAGGAAGAGCAGCAATCAGAGGAAGCAGATGCACGCCGAAAGCTTATTGGCACCGGCGATCGCTCTGAAAAAATTCGTACCTACAACTACCCTCAGGACCGCATAACCGATCACCGCATCGGCTATTCACGATCGAATATCCCCGGTGCAATGAATGGTGATATTCAAGATTTAATTGATGAGCTTAAACAGGCAGAGCTTGCACTTCTGAAGGACCAATAAGCACCGGTTCGTCAGCCATTGGGTCATACGGCGGCGCGGCACCGGAGCCTGCACGTTGCTTTCGGTGCAACTCAATACGTCGCTTGCGCTCAGTTTCGGCAGTATCTTTCAGTCCCTCCCAGAAATTTGGGTCTGCCAGGACGGCCTCTATAATTTCAGGGTCTAGATCACCGGCATAGTGCCCTTCAGGCCCAATAATTGCGTACCGCGATTCTGTTGAATATGGACGTTGCCATGCCCCATCTCGAAAAATTCCATGATTGCTATGTCCCATCTTCCAGGTAAATGTACCGTCATCATTTGGCCGCATGTAGAAGGTCGTCATGCCATGACGTTCTGTATCGAGGTCAAGGATTGTGCTCGGAATTGCGTCAAGATCTGGGCGAATTGAGGATGTCACAAAATGCGCAACGCGGGTTATTTCTCCAATCCCCGCGAGGGCGATTTCTGCTTCGTCGTGGACGTGATTGCTCTGAATGGCCTCTGTAGCTAGCCTTTCGACTATAGCCTGACTTGCCTCGTAGTGGTCAATAAATTCCCGAGCCATTCGCTCAATAATACAAAGCACATGCTTTATTACCAAGCACAAAATAAAGCGTAAGAACTTTCATAAGATATACTGAATTTTGATGAACTATGTGGATAAACAAATAGAAACGTTGAAGACTGCCGACATACCTTCGGCCCGCTTAGATGTATTCATGATTATTGAACATGTCTGCAACAAAGAACGGGCTTGGCTGCTAGCTCATCCTGAGTTCGAACCGACCGATGAGCAAAAAAAGACAATTGAGCAGATGGTTCGGCGCCGCGCCGCTGCGGTGCCAGTTGCCTACATTCTCGGTAGCCGTGAGTTTTTTGGTCTGGCTTTTGAGGTCAGTGAATCCGTGCTCGTCCCACGACCCGAAACCGAGGAATTGGTCGCCTACGCGATTGAAAACATCGGTGCCAATGCATCTGTTCTAGAACTCGGCACGGGCTCAGGTGCAATTGCAGTGTCGCTTGGCGCCAATCGCCCTGATCTGCAGATTACCGCTACAGACATCTCGCCCAGTGCTCTCGTCACTGCTCAGAAAAACGCACAAACACATGCACCAACAATTATGTTTGTTGAGTCGGACTTGTTCGCACATGTCGACGGGAAGTATGATGTGGTCCTTGCTAACCTCCCCTATGTTCCTGTCGGTGCTCGACGCCAGGCCGATATCGAGCACGAACCGGATATCGCTCTGTATGGTGGCGAGGATGGTCTCGACTATTACCGCCGGTTCTTCAAGGTGCTATCTCAGCATCTGACCTCGTCTGGCTGGGCGATAATCGAGTTTAGCCCGACACAATATGCCGCCGTGCGCGAGGAGTTTAGCGATTTTGAAATCACACCCCTCAGTGAATATATTTACGTTTGCAAACCGCATGTCGACTGATATAAGATTCATTGGATGAGCGCAACGAAACACTGCATTTCTATCCATGACTTAACGCACAGCGACATCTTAGAGATTCTCGAACTCGCCAAATCCTATGAAGCCGATCACCGGCAACCCAAAAAGCTTGAGGCCCACGTTGTGGCCTCTCTTTTTTTTGAGCCATCTACGCGAACGCGCCTGAGTTTTGAATCGGCCGTCAAGTACATGGGCGGCCAAATTATCGGCTTTGCAAGTGGTACTGTCAGCTCAACAACTAAAGGCGAAACACTTGAGGATACCATTCGCACGGTCATGAATTACTCAGACGCAATCGTTATCCGCCATCCTGAGAATGGCAGCGCCGAGCGTGCCGCCAAGGTGAGCACCGTGCCAATCATCAATGCCGGTGATGGTAGCAACGAACACCCCACCCAGACCCTACTCGATATGTATTCCATCCAGAAAACCCAAGGACGCCTGAATAATTTGAACATTGGTCTGGCCGGAGATTTGAAATACGGACGAACTGTTCATTCGTTGATTGGTGCGATGGCGGATTCAGGTGTTCACTTTGTACTGATTGCCCCTGAGCAGGTGCAGTTACCTCAAAAGTATTTAGAAGTGATTGATGAGTCACCTAGCACATACGAAATTCGCAAGGGCTTTGATGAGCTGTCTGATTTAGACATCCTGTATATGACTCGAACACAGAAAGAGCGGTTTGATAACCCGGCCGAATACGAAGCGATAAAAGATTCGCTTATACTCGAACGCTCGGCTCTAGAAAACATTAAGGAAAACCTTAAAGTCATGCATCCATTGCCCCGAGTCAACGAACTGTCTGAAGAAATTGACGACCATCCGGCGGCGTACTATTTCGATCAGGTGCAAAATGGATTATATGTGCGCCAAGCATTGCTTGAGTGGCTTTTACTGTCATAGGTTTTCTGGCACGCGCTCCAGCGTAATCTCTACGTCAATCTCAGAACCGTCGCGCAGAACTGTCAGCGTTAACACATCGCCGACTTGGTGCCGACTTACCAGATTGGGTAGCGGCCTATCTTCAGTCAAAGTTTCTCCGTCGACCTTCTTTATAACATCCCTGTTTTGCAAGCCAGCCTTTTCGGCGGGGCTACCGCCAACAATGGCATCATCAGGATTTGAGTCATAAATCAGTGCGCCCTCATCGGTATCGACATCCAGCTCTTCTGCAATTTCCGGTGTCAGCGTGACATAGCGTACACCAAGATACGGCCTGATAAGTTCACCATTATCTTCAATGCTGGTGATGCCTGGCTTGACGTCGTTAATTGGGATGGCAAAACCAATGTTCTCGGCATCACCGGCAACAGCAGTGTTTATAGCGATTACTTCACCATTAATATTGAGGAGCGGGCCACCGGAATTACCCGGGTTAATTGATGCATCGGTCTGAAACAGGTTAACCAAAAGCTCGCTATCACTACCGGTGCCGGCCACAATTGGACGCCCCTGGCCAGAGATAATGCCGCTGGTTACCGTCGTGTCAAATTCACCGAGTGCGTTACCAATTGCAACCACACGCTCACCCACTCGCACCTCGTCGGAGTCACCGAGTGCCGCAGGCTGCAAATCATCAACTCCTTCAATCTGCAGGTAGGCAATATCATTAAAAGCCTCACGGCCGATAACTTGGACATCTTCGTAGCTTGTGCCGTCATTGAGAGTCACCGTTACCTCGGACACATCCTCGGGTATAACATGATTGTTCGTCACTATCAGCCCGTCTTTAGTGAGGATAATACCCGTGCCGGCTCCTTCGGCTTCATAAGAGCTCTCGCCATAGAACGGGCTGAAGGTTGTTTCAACCGACGTCACGTTAATTGACACCACACTTGGCCCGACACGTTCTGCAATATCAGCGATTATCTCACCTTCTTCGGACACTACGTGCTCAGTGATGTTTGCAGAGTCAGAGACTAAATCCGGACTAAACCTGAGCGCGACCAAACCACCAAAAAACCCAAACAAAGTCGCAAAAAAAATCAATGATATCTGATTCATGCGATTCTTGTCGGTTGATTTTTTCTGAGGCGAATGGGCTTGCCTGTAGTCGTCTATCGACATGGTTGCTACCCTCCGGTTTTAGTGGTTATACGTTACCATTCCAATCAGCAAAATAGATAATTAGGAACAGGACAACAATTGTCATTATGGTTTGCTGGCGGATAAACGACTGCTTCAGCAGATCGCGCTTGGACATGTCATAAATACTCGCCAGGGCATATCCTACTACGGCAAGTATGAAAATAAGCTGAGGAACGAAGACATATACGAGCAACCATTTATTAAGTACCCATGCTAACTGCAGAACAAACAGTGCCCAGATGTGTGACATGAGTTGCACCTTCGGCTCTTCATAGGATGACAAGAAGTGACGCGCACTCGAAACAGCTACCGCCCACACAAAAACAAGTAGAACGACGTCATTGATATCGTTGGAGAACAAGAATACCGCACTGACACCCAGAATGTGGGCTGCGACTGCCTGAAAAATAACCCAAGGACGGGCCGATGCCGGCTTAATCACAGTCAGCCAGATGATATACCAGGCTGTCCAGATAAGTTGCTCCGTTACTGAGTCGGACGCGATAATAAATGCCAGGCTTGAGAGCTTCACAATGATATCGACCGCGTTAGAACGCAGGTTGGCCATGATGTGACGAGGTTTTACTGCGAACACGCGCCACTTACTGAAGATAACCAGCAAAACTGCCAGTTCCGACAAACCGACCCTCACCAACAATAAGAGGCCGATTGGCAGTAATGTGTTGAGTACCTTGTACAGGATGTACACTGCTTCTCGGCGTTCGGAGTTTTCTTCGGGTTTCTTTGACTTTCTAGAAAGTGGATTCTTCATTCGCATTGTTCTGCCCCAAAATGACCACAAAGTCAGACGTTGTATCCTTCAACGCCGCCGGCAGTTCACCGGCAGACTTCATCGTTACGTTAAAGCGCTTAGCTATTAGCTCCCGAGTGAACTGTTTCTTGCCACCACTCAGGTCGTACACCACCGTCATATCGTAATCCTGGGTGGGTGCATTATCGATTATACCTGTTTTGTAGCCATATGACTCAAGTTCGGTGGCAGTCTCGGTCGCGAGGCCAGGTACAGAAGAGCCGTTGTAGACATCAATAACCGGTTGCTCTTGCTTGATGAAGCCGTCAACGAACAGTTCACGCACAAACAGCTGAATCTCTGAATAATCCCCGCCGCGTGGCTGCAAGGCCGATGCGCCATTGATGTTAGCCGACACCAAATAGTTGTCCGATGCATTGGTTAGGCCAAACGAAATAATCTTCTCATTTGGAATCTTCTCCATAATCTCGTACAGGCGAAGCATTTCGCTTACCTGGATGTCGGTGCGAACGTGATCTTCGGCGGTCGCAATCAGCTGGTTGATGCGCACAGGGTTTGAATAGGTGCCGGCACGGAGAATCTTTTCTTTCAGAGCCAAGATGATTTTGCGCTGGTTCTCACCACGGTCGAAATCGTTACCGGTTCCATAGCCAAGACCGGTTGCGTTTCGTGATCGTGCCAACAACAAAGCAGTCTGACCATCAAGATGATTATCGCCGGCAGGTAGGTTAAGCGCATTCGGGCCAAACTGGTTATCAAAGTTTGGATCATAAATGGCATCCTCAAGTGTGACGTCTACACCGCCGACCGTATCAATTGCTTGGGTGAAGCCTTGGAAGTCAATGCGCACGTAGTAGTGCAAGTTAATATCAAGTGTTTCTTCAAGCGTCTGGCGCATCAAGCCGATACCGCCGCCCGGCTGGTCTGGATTGTCCTCGCCAAAGGCGTGAGCAGCGTTTACTTTGCTCGACCAGTAGCCCGGAATATCAACCCACATATCTCGCGGGATGCTCAACATAGCAAGCTCATTGGCAAATGGATCAATGCTGGCTACGATAATCGTGTCGGCCAGGTTGCCGGCCACATGCTTCTCACCGCCGATACCCAAAATCATAATGTTAATACGGCCATCACCCTCACCCTTTAGTGAGGATGGCTGAATGTTTTCCTGCAGTGCCAAGGCGCCATCGCCACCGCGATCGATGATGTTGTTAATCGCACTCCAGGACTGTGCCAATGTAATTAACAGATATCCAGCAAGTACAACTCCACCGATTTTAGCCGTACGTCGCATGACGCGGAGCCATTTTGGACGTCGAGCCCACTTCTGCTTTTTAGCAAGCTTCTTTGCCTTACGGCGAGCTCGCCAACTGCGCTTGCCAATCTTGCTTTGATCGACCGCACTTCGAGTGCTTTCAATAACCTCTTCTTCAGAGATTGTTTCGGTGTGAACGGTGCTTGGTATTTTGCCTTTGGCGAGTTTCTTGTTTGCCTTCATTGATTGCTCATGTGCACTGGTTGCGCGCAAATCAGTGAAGCCTCCCATACCTTGCGGTCGTGGACGTCGGACAGGAACCCCGTTCATACTAGGTTGTTGCTGTTGCTTCTTCTTCATGCGTGCGTACGTGCCATTATACTTATGGTTCGACCTTTATTGAAGGTCGAAACACTAATAAATGTGATTTCCGTTTATCGATTTATGCGCTTACCTATATAATCATCACTGATGAACAGACAAGCCCATACTAATAACAATTCTGATCCCTCTTCGAATGCCGCGTCACAGGGGACAAATCCCTCACCCGCTTCGAACACCCAATTATATGGAAAAAACGACCCAAAAGTCCAGCCCAAAGACAAATATCTTCAGCCTGAATACAAGCCGTCAAAAAGCACAAAATACAAAGGCCTGATTGGGCTCACGCAAATCGTCGTCGGGGCTGTCGTGGCCGCATTGTTTATTAACACGTTCATCTTTCAATCATATGAGGTAGTTGGCGAAAGTATGCACCCGACTCTCAGTAGTGGAGATCGGCTCATCATTAACAAGCTTGGTAAAACGTGGGACTGGGTAAC
>JBPEXE010000106.1:0-4198 GCA_052031955.1 Saccharimonadales bacterium (SeqCode) | reverse complement strand
GATGGCGCCGAAACGGATCTTGACCTTGGTCACTACGAACGATTTTTAGATGTTGAAATGACTCAGCTCAGCTCCGTTATGAGCGGGCGTATACTGCTGCGCTTGATTGAAGATGAGCGAGCCGGTAAATACTTGGGCAAAACAGTACAGGTGGTACCACATCTGACCGGAACGATTCAGGATACGATTGCAGAAGCTGGCGCCGGCTACGACATTCACATTGTCGAAATTGGCGGTACTGTCGGGGATGCTGAAAGTCCGGCCTTCTTTGAAGCGATTCGCGAATTTGCTGATAGGGTCGGCCGTAAGAACTGTCTATATGTACAGGTTGTCTATTTGCCATACCTTGGTACCAGCAAAGAGACAAAGACCAAACCGGCACAGAATGCAGTGCGTGAGTTGCGAAGTTTAGGCATTACGCCTGACATCCTGGTTGGTCGAAGCGAACATGCTCCGGTTGAAGGTACACGTGAGAAGCTGGCCCGTTTAACAGGCGTCGAAGAGGATGGAATTGCTATTCTGCCGAATGCCAAGACTGTCTACCAGGTGCCGCTGACAATTCATGAATATGGCATCGACAACTTTATTGTTGAGAAGTTCGGTCTTAAGGCCAAGCGTGCACATTTGAAAGACTGGAAGGATTTGGCTGAGCGAGCGACGAAAGAGCGCAAAAAGGCTGCCGAGATTGGCGTCATTGCCAAATACATGGACAACGAGGACACCTATATATCAGTGTTTGAGGCCCTTAAGGCAGCTGCCTGGAAGCATGATATCGGCATTAACATCCACTGGATTGACGCTGAAGAGCTGGAAAAGGGTGCGGTAGCCGGTAAGCTCAAAGGCTTGGATGGCATCGTGGTGCCTGGCGGATTTGGTACGCGCGGTGTTGAGGGCAAAATTAAAGCTGCTCAATACAGCCTGAAGACTAAAATGCCGTATCTCGGGCTGTGCTTGGGCATGCAAGTCGGCGTCATTGCACTGGCTCGCAACTCGGGTATTGCAGACGCCACAACGCTTGAAATGGATGAGAAAGCCGCAAATCCAGTGATTAATATCATGGAAGGGCAACACAACAGTAAAAACACTGGGGGCACTATGCGTCTGGGAAATTATGATTGTGTGCTGACTAAAAAGTCACAGGCGGCAAAGCTATATGGCGAAAAGGTCATTCAAGAGCGTCACCGTCACCGCTATGAGTTTAATAACGCATATCGCGAGGTACTCGAGAATAATGGCCTCATTGTTGCCGGAGAATCGCCAGATGGCATGTTGGTAGAGCTGATTGAGATAAAAGATCATCCGTTCTTTATGGCATCACAGTACCACCCGGAATTTAAGTCCCGGCCAATGCGTCCACATCCAATGTTTGATGGATTCATTGCGCAGTTGAAAAGCAAGTCACACTAGTTTAGGATAAGAAGTATTATGGAAGCACAAAAGAAAATTCTACTCGTCGAAGACGACCAAGGGCTCGCTAGCGTTTATGTAACTCGTTTGGAGGCAGAGGGATTTTCAGTCCTGCATGTGCCGAATGGTGAGGACGCGCTATCAAAGACACTCGAATTTAAACCTGATTTGATAATTCTTGATGTCATGATGCCGAAAATCAGCGGATTCGACGTCTTGGACATCCTGCGAAACACGCCAGAAACTGCAAACGTTCGGATTATCATGCTGACCGCACTGAGCCAAGAATCAGACATGGAGAAGGCCAAGGGCCTCGGTGTGGATGACTATCTTGTGAAGTCTCAAGTTGTGATTGCTGATGTCGTTGAGCGCATTAAGTACCACTTGGGTATGGGTGGAACACCTCCACCACCTCAGGTTGCAGTAAGCGATGACGTTGATGAAGAAGCTGAACAGCCTGTTGCTGTCGAAGAAGCTGCCGAGGAGCAAGACGAGGAAGTAACCGAAGAACCGGTTGCAGAGACAGAGCCTGCACCCGAAGCTCAAGTTGAGGAAGAAGAAGCTGTGGAGATGCCAGTTGCATCTGCTGCCGAAGCCGAAGTAGCGCCAGCTGTAGAAGCGCCTGCACCCGTTGCGGCACCTGCCCCAGAGGTTGAAATGCCAGCCATGGATGTCGACCCAGACGAAGCACTTTCGGGTGACGAAGGTGATGAAAAGCCAGCCGCATAAGGTTTCACGATTGATTTTGAAACAGCGCCAAATATGGCGCTGTTTTTGATTCCGCGAGTCACGCTTTGACATCTGTTAGGGATGGTGCTAATGTTTAGCTAGATAACAAGAACAAAAATGCCAGACGAAAACAATCCAGTTTCCAGCCAGCCGGCAGCGCAAAGGGCGAGTGACGATGTGCCCTTGTCTGAGCATGCCGAAGATGTCTTGGCAAACGCAATCGGGCGGTCGGTTGAGCTTGATAGCGCGAGCGCAGATCCGCCTGTAAAAACTGTGCAACAGGTATTGACCGAACTCATCGGCAACAAAGAGGAGCTTGTCATCACACTCGATTACGGAGCAGGTGAGTCCGGGGTTGATCAAGCCTCATGGGATATTGAGATGACGTCCTTGCAAAGGGCGTATTTGCGCAAAAAGCGAGCCGACAAAATTGACCAGCTGAGCAATCAACTGCTGGGCGCAATTAAGACCGTCAAAGCTGCTTTTGATGATGACTGGGCTGAAAAAACCCGAGAATTGGGCAATATGACAAAGATATTCGACAGACAGGACGTCACTCGGCAGCAGGTTGATGATCTGCAGCATCGCATTTTTGGCCGCGATGCCTACTTTAATTATCTGGACGCCGTCCTGAGCTCGCGAGATGAGAAGAGATTATTTAACGCAGCGTCAAATCTGCGCCAGGTTGCACAGCAGCTGGAAGTTGATTATGAGGCACTTATAGACCCGAGCAACATCGACAATAACGAACTTGCCGACGAGATTATTTCACGTGATGGTGACATTTCGGCTTTGTCGCGTGAGCTTGAGCGAAATTACACGGCCGCTGTCTTTCGTCGCAATTTAGCTAGTATCGAGGCCATCAATTATGCCTTAAGTGAAGATTTTCTGAAGCAGTACAAGCTATGGGCCCACAGTTTTGATTTAAACCTGCGCGAAGTACTCGCAACTCAGCAATCGGCCATCAATGGGCAGATAAGTGAAAAGGCACAAACGCAACTGCGTGAGATGTTGCAGGCCGGCGCCGAGCAGATACATGCCGTAAATGCGGTGATAGGGTAGATATATGACGCATACGAGTGAAGCTCAACAAGGAAAAGAAAAGAGTGTTGATTCAGAAAAGCAGGCCCGCATTCAAGAACTGCGTGAGGCTTTATGGAATGGTAGCGACCCCCTCAAGCAATCAAATTATGGATTTGCGAAAGGCGAGCATTCAACCGATGGAGCGACAATTTATGACCATGAGCGTTCACCCCAAGTGATAATGGCCGGGCAAGATGCCCGTGTCAATTACGGCGATCCGATGACGGGTGAAGGCTTTGCGGGCGTATTTGATGGGTTCAAGCGTGAGCGGGGAGCCGAAGTATCTGGCGAGCCGGCCATGGCATCATTTGATTTCTTTGCAGATAGGGGTGTGCCACGCAGCATGGTTGATGCTGAAGATGAAATGCGTGCCATGTTCGCTCATATTGCAGAGACTGTTCCCGTAGAACAGAGGTCTTCAACCGCGCTCATGAGTCGAACATGGCGAGATTCTGAGGGCAGACTCAACGTTACCATTGGTAGTATTGGCGATTCTGTAGCCTACATGGTGGATAAGGAAACTGGTGATACAGTTCGTCTTAACGACATCGATGATGGCCCAACTGATATGCTGAACGACCAAGTGTTTGATTACTTTGAAAACCACGATATGTGGGATGATGAAGCGGCACAATCAGAGGTTAAGCGCGCTGTCGCTATTGCGATGAGTGATGGCGATAATTTTGAATCATTTGTTGCGATGCTACATGAAGCCGGGTACGGCGAGTTGGCTGATTCAGTTCCAGAAAATCTTTATGCAATGGCTTTTCAGCAGAGAAACGCTATATCAGCCTCGCTTGAGGGTTTACATGAGGAGAACATCGACCTGGTTCACGTTTCCAGCTACAAGATGGAGCCGGGCATGCGACTTGTATTAACAACCGACGGTGTGAGTGACCCGCTATCTCATAAGGATATTGGTGATATCGTGGGCAATAATGACCCCCTATATCAAGTTGATAAGGTGCTACTAGAGCGG
>JBPEXE010000105.1:0-7892 GCA_052031955.1 Saccharimonadales bacterium (SeqCode) | reverse complement strand
GGTAGTCGCGCACTCAACGCCATCATCGCTCAACTGCTGAGTAACCGCGTCATTCGAGCTAATTGGTATTGCCACGGCATCTGCGCCTAAGTGCTGAGCAACCACCAGACCAAGCACATCACCCCGATAGAACGTGCCGTTCTCATCGATAACAAATGGACGGTCGCTATCGCCATCGGTTGAAACAATGGCATCACAGTTTTCGTATTCTGAGGCGATTCTTTTGAAGTGTTCTTCGTCCTCCGGAGTGACATTCTCTGTATCAATCGGGATAAAAACGTCTGAGCGATCTACGCTTACGACATTAGCACCGAGCGACTCCAAAATGTCCGGAATCATATCTCGACCAACCGCAGAATGTTGATACATAACAATCGTCTTGCCGCTTAACGCATCGCTTCCGAAGAAATCCTCATAGCGCTTCGCATAAGCTTTTGTTGCTTCATAACTTTCTTGACCGAGTTCTGTGTCGGTCGTTAAAGCACCATCTGCATCAAAATTTTCTGTCTCTGTGTTATATAACGATTCTCTCACTATAGCGACAGATTCTTTGATGTCTTCCTCATCATTTTTAAGCACCTCGCCAGATGGTTTGTAGAATTTTATGCCATTTCGGTCATCTGGAATGTGTGATCCGGTCACCATGATACACGCAGACTGCTGAAGGCCGGCGTAATACGCGAGAGCCGGTGTTGGAATGAGCCCGCAATTCACCGCAACATGTCCTGAGTCACTAATCGCCTGTGCCACTGCACGCATAATGCGCGGCGTGGAATGGCGTAAATCACC
Organism: Saccharimonadales bacterium (SeqCode); assembly: GCA_052031955.1. Lineage (GTDB taxonomy): Bacteria > Patescibacteriota > Saccharimonadia > Saccharimonadales > JBPEXE01 > JBPEXE01. The sequence continues at coordinate 7,103 of JBPEXE010000105.1, read as the reverse complement.
AGCCAAATAAACATTCTGGCCGGGCTCCATTTGTAGGAAATCCAGAAAGCCTTTGGTGTTAATGTAGCACTCTAAATCAGTCATTTCTGTAAGCAGTGCTCGCAATCCGGAGGTGCCAAACTTGAGCTCTTGCGGCGTGTAGTTGAGTTTATCTTTAAGCATGGCTACTTTCTAAATCGCTTTGATACGTCGCCCACTTTATGGGCAAAGTTTCTGTTTGCCACTAAGATTCCATTCTCAGTCACCACAACTGCAACGTTGTCCAAACCAACGACAGCAACATTGACGTCTGAATCGTTGCGAATATAGCTATTAGTGACTTCTTCAATCTCGATACCATCACTTTTGAGCGCATTTCCATCTTCGTCTTGAGGAGAGATGGTGTGCAAATCCTGAAAGTTCCCAACATCAACCCAGTCAAACGTGCCGGGCACAACATTGAGCCGCGACGTCTTTTCCATTAGTGCGTAATCGATGGCATCATCAACAAAATCGAGATACGTTTTTGCCTTGTCGTCAGAGTCTGCCAACTGCATATACTGATCGTACATGGTGGGTGCATCTTCCTTCATCGTCTCAACGAATACATTGAGCGGAGCGGCGAAATAACCCAAATTCCAGAGGAAGCGTCCTTGTCGAACGTATTCTTCAGCAGTTTTTCGGTCTGGCTTTTCTTTAAACATGGCTACTTTATGAGCGTCTTTTTCTTGCTCTTCACTGATGCGGTCACCCTGTTCAATATAGCCATATCCAGTTGATGGGAATGGGGGCTCCAAGCCAATCAGCGTAATTGCGCCATGTTCCTTTGACGTGTCAGAGGCATGCTTGAGCGTATCTTGAAAACCTTCCTTGTCATGTATGACGTGGTCGGCGTGCATAAATACCAAAGGTATTTCTTCGCCGTGGCGTTCACGAACATGATCGAGTGCAATCAGGAGACAGGAAGCCGTTCCACGACGTGCCGGCTCGATAATGATGTGGTCATCATCCACATCGCCAAGTTGTGCCTTTACCTCGTCCGCATGCCCTGCCTCGGTTATAAAGTATGCCTCGTCAACAAAACCCTTTACGCGATTATATGTCTCTTGAAGTAATGTTCCGTCTTTAGGATCGTGTGAAACCTTGAGCAAGTGTTTTGGATACTCAGGTGTCGACAATGGCCACAAACGTGAGCCTGAACCACCGCAGTTAATCAGTGCAATCACCGTAAACCCCTCTCTTTTTGATACCTACATTCTATCGTAAAATTGACATTCTGCCACGTGGCAATAGACAATGAAAGCATGAACATTAACGAGATTCCCGACCCACCGATTAAGCCGACGCGGACACCAAAAATTGTGAAGGACCAGGACAAGGAGGCTTTCTTTTCGGCCGGCGCAAACATTGGCGGAGCTCCGACTCGTGATTACTCAAACCCAAACGCGCAACCTCACCAAGGTGGCATTTGGCACCAAATTAACCAGCAGTTGGCGCAGATTGAGCAAGCGAGCAAAGCAACTCGCCGAGCAAGAACCTCCCAAGACAAGGGTGGTGCTTGGATATTTACGGTGATTGTTACCATGTTCATTATGGGCAGCGTTATGGTGAATATCTTCTCTGAATACAGTGATGACGCTTCAGAACTCGTGTCCAACCAAGATAATCAAAGTCCTGCCCCCTCCGAAGAGTATGATGAATCAACCACTCCAGAAGATGTGGAATCGATTGCCTATGAAAACCAAGCGACAAATTGCCTGAGTCTGGATGTTCCAGAGGGTAGCTCGTTTGAAACAGACTCTCCACTCAACGGCGAGTATGTGTGCGAGGTATCGTTCTACAATGGGTTTACGTCTGCAAGCGATGGATTTGCCTACAACGGTGAGTTCTCGTACACGGGCCCTATAGACTACATAAGTGTTCTTGGGTACGAAGTTATTGATGTGGCAACAGTCGGCGACATTAGCCGGTATGAGATTGCAGATTCGGGCATTGATGGTCTAAAGCTATATATCTTTTGGGTTCGTGATTTTAACCTGCCTGGGCAATCGGCAGACTCTACACTTCAGGCAATTCATTTGTACCTCTACGACCTCGAGGCGGGCGCAAATGACGTTGACCAGGCAATTGCTCAAACCGCGCTCGACACATTTACGATTGAATTGCAGCCACAGTAATCAATTCTTTGTTGTCTTTGTAATAGCTGAGAAAACCTGATAAAACCACAACATTAACAAGGGTGGAGCTGCTTGCCGGTTGTGCTTATTGCTGATATAATTTTGCCTACGAGAACACAAATAAATACTCGTTAGATTAGGGCCATGACGAAGAACAAGCAAATCCTCAGCATACTACTTGTGCTACTGCTCCTGGCAGTCGCAGGTTTTTTCTTGTTTAAGGGCAACCCCTCAGAGCCGGAAGTCACCTATGTAGACACTTCAATCGATGATGACACACCACAAGAAACTGATAGCTCGTTAGTAACCGATGGCGAAGAAACTAACGAAGGCAGTGAAACTCCCGAGAATCCAAAGACCCCGCAGCTCAGTGGCGAGGTCACCGACAAGCCGATTGTTTCTACCAGTTATGGGCTTGTTGCAGACGCACCGATAACCGACGGTCAGCTGGTGAGTACTTCTTGCGCAACAGAGCCGCAGGTAGATTGCGTTATCGAACTGAGCAATGCCGAGTCAAATGAGTTGATCATTTTTGATGTTAAACAGACAAGCAGCTTAGGGAACGCTGTCTGGGAATGGTATGGTGGCGAAGATGTGCCTTCCGGAACCTGGTCGGTCGTTGCAAAAGCTGGCGACAAAGTATCTAATGCGGAGACCATTTACGTTCAATGAAACGACTGATTCTTAAATCACTGGCCGTCCTGATTGCCGTTAGTGCGATGACTGGCATCCCCTTTTTCAACACTAATGAAGCCGAGGCTTCACATGCGACGTTCGACAAAAACTTTCTGATTGCTGATTCGTTATTTACCGATACCGATTCGATGTCGGTTGCCCAAATTCAGGCCTGGCTTGATGAAAACGGTGGCACCTTACTGGCAAATTGGGTTGATAACGTTGACATGCGTCGGCCAAGCGACAACTGTATCGTCCACCATGCCACCGGCATGACAGCGGCAGAGATTATATATGAAGCCGCCAACGAATGGGGCGCACAAGTGTATGATTCCAACGGCTGTGCCATCGAAGGTAAATATTGGTCTGACCCGGAATATAGCAACTACACCCTGCAAACAGTCAGCCCAAAGTCGCTGCTTGTCACACTGCAAAAAGAGCAGTCGCTGATTTCTGCAAACGGTACCTATTCGACCAATCCGAACAATTACAAAGACCCTGTGTGTTGCTCGAGCAATGAATATAAACTCGCGCGAGCCATGGGCTACGGCGTACCAGACAGTGGCTCGATTAACGAAAAATTCCTCGGCTTCTACAACCAGATAAACTGGGCCGCCTGGCAATTGCGCTATAACTATGAGCGTTCGGCTGGCAACACCGCCTGGGACGAAGTTGGCTACCTCACCTACACCGGACCTTTCATTGAGGGGAACTTTAAAGCCTGTAGCTCCTGTTCCACTATCGCGCGCAGCGGCTATTACACGATTGATGGATCGCCCCTCTACATGGAAAACCGCGCCACCGCGGCATTGTATTACTACACGCCACATACCTACCCGGGTTACTACGGAAACTATAACTATGTGCAGTTCTATACTGACTGGTTTGGGTCCACCAATCCGGTCGGTTACCGATGGGAGCTGGTCAGCCAAAATACCTACACCGGATCGACGAAGACGGCTGCGAGCAGTACCTTTGACGGCCTGACGCAAGGCGATAAAGTATATGTTCAGTTCAAGGCTCGAAACGTTGGAGACATTACCTGGACAAATACAGGAGCGGGGGCTGTATGGGCTGGTACTTGGGGCGACATGGATAGAAACAGCGCGTTCTGCGACTCTACATGGCTCAACTGCCGTCGCCCGGCTCGCATGATAGAGTCGTCGGTTGCACCCGGCCAGATAGGCACCTTCGAGTTCTTCTATAACGTTCCCAAAAACCAGAAAACCGGTTTATATGAAGAACGATTTAACCTGGTTGCCTCCGGTGTGACGTGGATGCCTGACGTTGGCATGAAGTTCCATACGATTGTTGAGTCGCCAACCCGTACATGGCAACTGGTCCGCCAGAATACCTATACCGACAGCTCTAAAAGCACACCAAGTAGCACATATAGCAACCTCTACCCCGGCGACCGCGTATACGTTGAGTTTGAAGCCAGGAACACCGGCAACACTACGTGGCGAAATAGCGGTACTGGCAAAATGCGTGTCGGCACTTGGGGTGACCGCGATCGCAATAGTGCCTTCTGCGATTCCACATGGCTCGCCTGTCGTCGCCCAGCTACGATGAAAGAGTCGAAAGTCGAACCCGGGCAAACCGGCACATTCAGCTTCTGGTACGACGTGCCATTGACACAGAAGTCAGGCCTCTATGAAGAGCGGTTCAACCTGGTGTCAGAAGGTGTAGCGTGGCAAAAGGATGTCGGCATGAAGTTCCATACGATTGTCAGTAACCCTAACTGGTCTTGGGAGCTCGTTCGCCAAAACGCATACACCAATTCTTCCAAATCAACACCAGCCAGCACATACAATGATTTGAACCCGGGCGACAGAATCTTCCTAGAATTTGAAGTTAAAAACACCAGCAACATGACCTGGAACAACACGGGTGAAGGGGCTGTCTGGGCTGGTACTTGGGGTCCAAAGGATCGTGACAGCGACTTCTGCGATGCAACGTGGCTCAACTGCCGGCGACCTGCACGAATGAATGAATCAAGCGTCAATCCTGGCGAGAATGCAACCTTCAGCTTCTGGTACGATGTTCCGGAAGACCAGCCTCTTGGCCTCTATGAAGAGCGTTTTAATTTGGTTGTTGCCGGCGTAACCTGGATGCCCGATGTCGGCATGAAGTTCCACACTATCGTCGAGTAACTGCTATTTATCGAATCACTTGGTCCAGCTCTTTGTCTGGAGAAAGCACCACCATCAGGGTTTTCGGGCTAATCTCTGCATGCACCGGCTCATTGTTAACGAACGCGTAGAGTGTTAGATATCGTTTGCTGGGCCGCTTCACATTCAGTGTTAGGGACATTACCGCCTCCATGTACCCATTGCGGACATCAAAGGCGGGATAGCGTGCGCCCGCTACAAGTCGGCCCATGACATCAATAGCTTCGACTCTGTAATTTTTGATTTTCTTTTTCTTCTTGGACACAATCTTAACATTGATATCGATTCGCAGTACGGTTTCTTGGTGCGCTGCCAGAATATACGGCACGCCGCTCACAAACATATCAAAATCAGCGGACGAAAACTTAATGCAACCATGCACCATATCATTCTTCGTGGCAATGGCTTTAGCTTTCTGGAGCTGCCGCCACGAATTATCGTATATCTGCTCCCTCGCCTTGGCGCGCGACATTTTCTCAAGGCTATCACCGTCCACTTTTAGACCATCAAATAACTGTCCTTCTTCATATAGCTCTTCATAGAAATTCTCCGTCGTATAGCGTGCCGGTGGGAACATGAATCGCCAGCTGGAAAGATTCGCAGGCCAAGTCAGCGTCTCAAAATGCTTCTTCGCAAAAAGGGTCGGAAGTATAGATACTCCATAATTAAAGTACGTGCTCCACTCGTCAATCGGTGTTGGTATTTTATTTGCCTGAATATAATCAATCATCTCCGCGAAGAGTTGCTTATTGATTGCCTGTGGCTGATGAGATGAATAGAGGAGTAGCTCGAGGTTTTTGCTACCAAGGTATTTTGTCATTTGGTGCTGGGCATTGTCGTACTCACTCGTTCTCGACACCCAGCGTGGCAATTCGTAAAAGTAGTAGGCATTGTATGTACCGTCAGGATTAATAAAGAAATCCATCGACATATCCTCAAGCGGACGGCTGTCATCGTCGTTCATGACAAACACCTCGTCGATTTCTTTAATGTTCGGTATTGCTGAGCGTAGCATCCAGTTTTTGGTTGCATGGTCAGATTTTTTAAACTCTTCGAACCGCTTGCCCAACAACTTTGATTCATCCAGTGCAATAACTTTGTGCTTGCTCGGGACGGAAGACATCTCGTCAACCATGAACCCAGGAGTGATAACCACATATTCTTTTACAAACGGCGTTCGCTTATCATGCTGCTTTACCGTCTCTGCGAAGTCATCGGGTCGATTTGAGATAAAGACAAACTGTAGCTTCTTTGGTCGCGCCGCGCTCCGCAGCTCGTCTGCCCGTGACTGATTGGCGAGCACATCCTTGAGTCTGTCGTACGACTGAGCCCAGCTCGTGATATTTGTGTCGCGCTTTATATATGCTGTTTTCTTTTTATAAAGAGCCGGATTGTCGAGGTAGGAGCTTACTATTTCTTGGACCTCAGCCGGAGTTTCGAGCCGTGCATAATCAGCCAGGTTACCCCCTGCCTCGTAATGTGAGCTATTATCAAACGCTAGGGTTATTTTTCCTTTGGCCAACCCCTCTGAAACTGGCAAACCATAGCCCTCGTATGATGAAAGGTACGCCACCATAAATGCATTGTCGTAGAGCACATTCAGCAGATCATCCGACACATTGTTGAGCCAATGTATGCGGTCTCCAAGCAGGCTGTGATTCTCAATGCGTCGAACCAAAGCGTCCGAGTCCCAACCCGCCTTGCCAACAATCACTAGACTCAAATCTGGATACTTTTTAGCCAACTCTTCGTATGCGTCAATTAGGGTGTCTTGCCGTTTTCGTGGCTCAATAGTCCCCACCATAAGAATGAACTTGCCTGTGATAGCATCGGGCAGCTTCGCCTTGCCCTTGGTATGATCTTGAAAGTCCGCCCCGAGCTTAATCACAGATGTGAATAAGTGCCGTTGCAGCCCTACCTGCTCTGCCAACTCCTGAAAGTCGCGCTCAGTCGAACGTGAAATGCATATCACTAAATCACTGTATGCTAGCACTGCAGCAACATAGGGCACATAGTTCCGTAGCGTGTTGTTTTCGCTGTAATCAGGCCGAACAATTGGCACCGCGTCATATGCCATGCTGTATATGCGCACCCCTTGCTC
>JBPEXE010000104.1:0-4369 GCA_052031955.1 Saccharimonadales bacterium (SeqCode) | reverse complement strand
TGAGCGGTATCGGCCGCTCCTTGTTTACCACCACCCAGAGACTATCCTCATCATCAATCGAATATTCGAGCTGATTTACTTCGATATCCTCTATGGCCGCATTATCACTCTCGGCCGCTTGCTCGAGCTGTTCCACCACGTCATCAACATTTTGTGATGGCGAGTCACTGCGACCGAAATTCCACCAGGCGGCAAACGACAGCAGTCCTATGATTGAAAGCGCGACCAGTATCTTAGAAGGTTTATTTTCCATACGTACGTTCCCCGCGTCCTTAGCGTGACGGGTATATCAAACTCCCAATTATTTTATTTGATTGCACATCCTCAAAATCAAGCGAATCATTTATATTGTCACCACGCAACGACAAAATGCCATGCTCCGAGACGTGCAGTCGCTTCACAAATTGTTTTCCGTTATGTTGTGCAACCACCACGTCACCATGCTTTGGCCGTTTGACCGAACTAAACATCAACAAATCGCCATCTACAAAGCTCGGCGCCATACTATTGCCACGCACACGGCGTAACGCAACTGGCTTAAAGGTTAAGATTCTTCTTAATTGCCTCATAGTCATATCCCGGCTTTGTCTTGGCGAACACTTCACCAACCTCATCGACCAATTCGATGAGCTTCTGTGCAGTTTCTTCACTGACATCTTTTTTTGCATCGCCAGCCGCCTTAGTGGCACGCCAGAAGAGGTCATGCAGGTCGGGGAATTCCTCCAAGTGGGGTGGTTTGAAATAGTCTGTCCAGAGCACCCAGAGGTGTTCCTTTACCAGCTGTGCACGCTCTTCTTTGATAGCAATAGCACGTTGCTTAAACACCGGATCATCTGATTCATGATACTTATGTACGGCATTTGCAACAGCCTGGGCCTCAATCCTGGCCTGTGCGGGATCATAAACACCACAAAATAAATCGCAGTGGGCGTGTACTTCTTTGATGAACTTCATGAAAGCCTCCTTTTGCTATTCCCAGTATAGCGGGGTCTGAAGAAAAATCATTGCCAATCTAGTCAATCCGGTTAGGCGTATTGCTGCACGGTTATCTGCTTTATATGCGATCGGTAGACCTTAAATGACCCGGTCTTAATCTGGGTAACCGGTGGCCGGCCACTATCGCTCAGGTGTTTTGCGTGCTTAAACAGCATTCCAATAATCTGGTTCACGCGCTCTGATTCCTTCTCGGGCTCAGTATCGACTACCACATGCATGGTTGTCATCGATTCGGTGTTGGTAATCGTAAAAGCAGCCTTCGGGCTGCGCTCCAAGTTCTGAGCCGTGTGAGTTGACGTCTTGGTCACCGAGTAGATGTAGTCCGGGGTTGTGCGGTCGTAGAAATAAAATACGGTGGCACCATATGGATAGCCGTTCTCTCCACGCGTACTGAGCGTTGCCAGGTGATTACCGATTAAGAAGTTAATCTGTTCCGAGGTTGCCGAAACCGGTTCAAAGACTGGCTCCGTGGCCGTCTGCTTTGACTTTTTGCCGTCATAGCGTTGATCCCAGCTCATGGCGCGGTTTTCAATCACGTTCAAGAAGCGTCGAGCGCATTTTTTATTAACCATGTGAAAGACATATTCGCGCGGTTTGGTGCGCAGCGTGACTTGCGAAAACACCATGCCCTCGTCAATCCGGAGGTCACCAAAGGCATCGTATGAAGTATCCTCAACAATATTGTGCAGCGCACGAATATCAATAAACATGATGCGCATGTCGGTAGCCACCATCATGGCGCTGGTCGACTCAAACTGCCCATATATCGCCGCTAAGACTCGTTCGTTGTCACCAATATGTTCCCAGAGCGCTTTTGATTCGGATTTTCGAATACCATACTGGGTGACGCCAACATCCAGGAGCTCGTCTCGCACCCTTTGTTTCTTGTTCAAAGTCGCGTTCATAGTAAATCTCCTGCTTACTAATTATAGTATCTCACTACTGTTATAAAAGCGCAATATAGCCTCTCAGGTTCGTCTTAGCATGTCGGCATATTCTGTGTGCAGCCTGGTTGTTAACCCAGCGGTACGAACGAGATCGAAATCGTATATAGAAAGCTCGTGAACGGTACACAGCGGACAACAATCAGGCCATCCCACGATAATTAAACAGGAGGATAGGGCATTGAATATTAATAGTAAGCTTGCGGTGGTTGGAGCTGTTTCAGCAATTGCCGGTGCAACATTCATTGGCGCCAGTGTGGCCAGTGCGCACGACAATAACGGCGGCCAGGAACTTGTTTCAAAAGTTGCTGAGCAGTTCAATCTCAGTGAAGACGAAGTCCAAGCGGTGTTTGATGACTACCGTGAGGAACGTCACGCCGAGCACGAAGCAGAGCGCGAAGAAGCTCGTGCCACTCATTTACAAGAGTTAGTCGATGAAGGAGTGATTACAGAAGAGCAACGTAGCGAACTCGAGGCCTTTGCAGAAGAACATCACGCCAAGATGGAAGAGTTGCGTGATCAAGATTTGAGTCGGAGCGAAATACGCGATGCTATGGAAGCACTCCGCGATGAAATGGAGGCGTGGGCCGAAGCAGAAGGTTTGGATATCGATGATCTCCGACCAGAAGACGGGCCAGGCCATGGACGAGGCGGTCATCACCAGATGCGGTTTGGTGATGATAGTGATGAGACAGAGACAACTGACAGTTAGATGACCGCACGATCTTAGGTAAAAGAGTCGGCCCACTGATCCCCGGGCTGGCTCTTTTCAGTTATTTCTCAGAAATCGACGTATACTATGTGTCATGAGAATACTTGTCGTTGAAGATGAACATAAAATCGCGAATGCTATTAAAAAGGGTTTAGAGCAAGAATCATTCGCAGTTGACGTTGCCTATGATGGTGACGCCGGGCTGATTGAAGTTGAAAATGAAGACTATGACCTCGTCGTGCTCGATCGTATGATGCCTGGAGAAGTCGATGGAGTCGGCATATTGAAGCGCATGCGAGACGCTTCAAATCATACGCCAGTATTGTTCCTTACGGCTAAGGACGGCATCGCTGATAGGGTAGAGGGCCTCAATGCCGGCGCTGACGATTATTTGGTGAAACCATTCGCCTTTGCTGAGTTGATTGCGCGCGTCCGCGCATTACTGCGCCGACCGCATGATGCGGTCTCTACAGAGTTGCAATATGACAACCTGAAACTCAACACAAATACTTACATTTGCAAGCGTGGCGGGGAAGACATCCAGCTCAGTTCAAAGGAATTCGCGCTGCTTGAATACTTTATGAGAAACCCCGAACGAATTCTCACCAAAGATATGATTATGCAACACGTATGGGACTATGACTCTGATATACTTCCCAACACGATCGAAGTCTACGTCGGCTATTTGCGAAACAAGATTGATAAACCGTTTCCAAAATCACCACGCTTAATACATACCGTCCGTGGCTTCGGCTACAAACTATCCCATGCTTAGAATGTTCCAAAATGCCACCTTTAACCTAACGCTCATGTACATGGGCATCTTGAGTGTAATCTGTTTTTTCTTTAGCTATAACTGGTACTCCATTGTAACTGCCGAGCTTGATCGCGGTCTTGATCGCCAGCGTATCTCGCTCACGTCGCGCCCTCGCTTTAGTCAAGATGAAGAGTTGGTTAACGACATCCTTAGGGACGTATCGGAACGTTACGAGGAATCTAAGCGCTCTGTTCTGGGACGCATCATGCTGACAAATATCATTATCATCTCGTCCGGCACCCTGGGCGCCTACTATCTTGCGAAACGAACACTCGAACCAATCGAACGGGCCCATCAAGATCAAATCCGATTCACCGCCGACGCGTCACATGAATTACGTACGCCTATTGCTGCCATGCGCTCGGAAATCGAAGTTGGCCTCATGGACAAGAAGATGACAAAAGCCGAAGCCGTTGCTCTGTTGGAGAGTAACATCGAGGAGCTGGATAAGCTTGCGAATCTGTCTGAAGGCTTGCTTAAGATGGCTCGCCAAGATGAATTGGTAAATATCGAGCTGAAGCCCGTCTCACTCGACGCCATGACAAAAGAAGCCGTTGAGCGCGTCGCCAAATTAGCCAAACACAAGAACATCACCCTCGTGCATGAAGTCACCGACGAAAAGGTGCGCGCCGATTTTGACACTCTTTCCGAGCTCTTAGTGATTCTACTTGATAATGCGATTAAGTACAGTCCGGAGAAAACAACTATCACCATTAAGTCGGTTAGCTCGCGTAATTTCGTATCAGTTTCTGTGACGGACCAAGGCCAAGGCATCCGACCAGCCGACCAAAAGCATATCTTTGAACGTTTTTATCGAGCCGACACCTCACGGAGTGGCCAAAAAGAGAAAGGCCATGGGCTCGGCCTTGCAATCGCCAAAAATATTGCCGACATTCATGA
>JBPEXE010000103.1:0-1901 GCA_052031955.1 Saccharimonadales bacterium (SeqCode) | reverse complement strand
GGCACAGATTGGCGGTTGAAGTTTAGGAGTGTTTTGGTTCTCGTCGTAGTGACGAAGGAACGAAGATGAGAACCAAAAAGTCGAAGTCGAAGCAGCCTGCCGAGCAGGTTGTGAAGGACATCCGCCGTCGGACGCGGCGGCACTTCTCAGCCGAAAACAAGAATGATATTAGAATGGGCGTTATCTGCGCCTACCTGCCACCCCTCTTCAAGCCACACGAAAACTATACGTTGGCGCTACAAAACGATGTCTATGAGCAGGCCTCCGAAGAGCTGCTGGACCTTCTGGGCTTCAAGGTCTGGCATGGCAATGCGGCGTTGCCTGACATCACACGGCGACGGTTTCGACGCGATGATACGTTTAGTTATGGTGAAGTGACGCCGAGCGAGTAGGTCAGCCCTCTGTATTGGATTATCGGTTTGCAGATTGGAGGTTTTGTCGATGAGTATTGGACCTACTAGGCTGTCCCGCCTAACACGCCGCAGCGCCATCGCGCGCTTCGGTGCCGCGACACTCGTTTCAGCTTGTTCTTCGGCCCGTGTCTGGGAAACGCCGACGGGACCTGCCGCTGTTTCAGCACAGATACCTTCAGAGCGGTTACAGAGTTTGGATATTAATCCAGCCAGATTTCAAAATGTTGAGCGTTTGTTCGCAGCAGAGATCGATAAAGGTCGCCATCCGGGGGCGTCGCTAGCCATATATCGCTATGGTGAATTTGTCGGTGTGCTGAATGGTGGTGTCGCGCGCAAGAACGGACCTGAAATAGTAACTGACGAGACACTATTTGGGCTTTATTCATGTACCAAGACGTGGTGTGCCTACGCCGCGCACTTACTTGTTGAGCAAGGCAAGCTCGACCTGAATAAACGTATTGCGGACTATTGGCCGGAATTTGCTGCGAATGGTAAAGAAAATGTGACCGTCGCTCAAGGAATCGCTCATCGTGGTGGCTTCCCCTTGGTTAATGCTCCCACGAAGAATCAAACTCCAGCTCAACTGATTGAGGTTACCCCTCTGAGTTGGGAGCCAGGTGAAGCCAATGGGTATCATGCGGTCAACTATGGCTTCTTTGTGGAGGAACTGGTGCGACGCATTACCGGGATCGATTTGCCCACCTTCCTGAAAAGCGAAGTATTCGATCCATTAGGGATGAAGAATAGTTATCTTGGCTTGCCCGACGACGCAGCGTTGGAGAGCCGGGTCGCCTATGTCTATCTCATGGAGAAGGGCACCCCTGGGGAAGGGTTTAACTTTGGATTTGATACGGAGAATCCACCGGTAGAGGAGTGGAAGTTCGCCTTTAATCGTCCCGAGGTTCACCAAATGGTATTGCCGAGTGGTGGCGGGATTTCAAGCGCAGTCGATATGGCTCGCTTCATTGGGATGTTGGCTAATGGAGGTGAATTTAACGGGATGAGATTTCTTTCGTCCGGTACCGTAGAAGATGCGATCGCCCGCACAAACAAGCCAAAAGAGATAGACAAGCGGTTACGTCTGCCGATGCCATGGGGTAGCGGATTTATGCTTGGCGGCAATCGCTGGACTGCTGGGTTTGGTCAGAAGTCTACGGATCGCACATTTGGCCATTACGGTGCTGGTTGCACGACGGTCTTCGGAGATCTGGATCGTGGTTTGGGTGTTGCCTATTTGACCAACGGAAATCGCAAATTCTTGGCTCACCTTAAGCGGAGCGGCGCTGTTGCTGATGCTATTTTTGACGCGCTGAATTAGCGGATCTAATGCAGGTTCGTTGTCGGCAAGAATACATGTTCAACCAGGCCCCGTTGACGAACTGGATTCACAAATGGGTTCGGATGTGATTCAAGATAGCTTTTGCGGAGGTTATCTTGGCGCGGTTGCTGATGGAGGATGCGGAGTGGGCATTCTTTGAACCTTTTTTG
>JBPEXE010000102.1:0-1736 GCA_052031955.1 Saccharimonadales bacterium (SeqCode) | reverse complement strand
GGTTACAACTGAGAGGCCGTCAAAATCTCTGCACCTCTGTCGGTAATCAGAATCGTATGCTCAAAATGGGCTGCAGTTGAACCATCGAGCATTCGAAGCGTCCAGTTGTCTTCGTCCATAACGATGCGCCAATCACCCAGAGAAGCCATTGGTTCAATGCAAATTGTCATGCCGGCTTTGAGCATTGGACCCTTGCCTGCCTTCCCATAGTTTGGGATGTTGGGATCTTCGTGAAGCTCGTGACCAACACCGTGACCAACCAGCTCGCGAATAACACCCAAGCCGGCCTTCTTTAAAACCTTCTCAACGGCAGCGCTGATATCACCTACCTTGACACCGTCTTTTACCACGTCGATGCCGGCGTAGAGTGATTGCTCGGTTGTTTCCAGCAACTTCCGAACACTTGGCGAAACATCACCAATCGGCAATGTGCGCCCGCTGTCAGAAATCATGCCTTTGTATAAAATACCAAAATCCAGACTGACAATATCACCGTCTTGAAGCTCAATGTCTCGCGGCGTGCCGTGTTCTACCTCGTCATTCACGGAGATACAAATTGCACCAGGGAATGGCGGATCGCCATAGCCCAAGAAGGGTGTGGCTGCACCCATAGCTTTGGCTTCTTTGCGCGCAAAATCATCAATTTCGCGCATATTCATGCCGACGTCAACAGTTTGCTCGAGCTTGTCGAGTACAGTAGCCAAGATTCGTGCGCTCTCACGCATGGCGGCAATTTCTTGCTCGGTCTTGACCTGGGTATACATGAGCTAGATGGTGCCCTTTAGTGCCTTCATTATGTCAGCGTGAACTTCTTCAACCGGACGGTTACCATCAACATTGATGATGCGAGTACCACGCTCTGCCATATGGTCGAGCATCGGTAGGATTTCTTGTTCATACATGTGATATCGTGCGCGGACAATCTCTTCATTGTCATCAGTACGACCGCGGTTCGCCAGTCGATCCACGACCACGTTCTCAGGTACCACCACGTGCACAATTGCTTCAAGGTCACGTCGAGCCGCCTTTATGTAGCCGCGGAACCACTGAACCTGACTGTCGCGGCGTGGGAATCCGTCGATAAGGATACGTGTACCGTTCGAAACTTCTGAAACAGCGTTATGCAAGATGTCTTCTACCTCGGCATCGTCGAGCAACTCTCCTTGTTCCATACGCTTTTTCTGCTCAGCGTCGGCCTTTTCTCGTAGCAGAACACCGGTTGAAAGCCATTTTACATTAGCTTCCTCTTCAATCATCTGAGCCTGCACAGATTTACCTGAACCGGGAGCACCAACAATCAAAATCAATTCATTTTCTCCTTTACGATGCGTGATACTGTTCCACCGTCGGCTTGTCCACCGAGCTTGGCCATAACCTGACCCATGATTGCACCCATGTTATCTGAGCCGACTTTGGCGATAACCTCATCAACGACTGCGGCAATGTCGTCATCACTCATTTTTTCGGGCAGATACTCTTCAATAATCGCAAGTTCATCGAGTTCTGCCTGGGCGCGCTCTTCCTCGCCGGCATCCTTGTACATTTGAGCGGCATCGGTACGCTTTTTGGCTTCTTTTTGAACGACCTTAAGCTGAGCGGCTTCGTCGAAGCCATCTTTGTTGTCGATCTCAGCCATCTGCAGGGCACTTTTGACCATGCGGAGCACTTCAACTTTGTCCTTTTCGCCCGCCAGCATGGCGGCCTTGAGGTCCTCGAGAATCTTATCTTGCATTGTT
>JBPEXE010000101.1:0-3555 GCA_052031955.1 Saccharimonadales bacterium (SeqCode) | reverse complement strand
AGGTGCGTCAACAACGTGGTCTTACACAGGCAGAACTTGCCGATAAACTAAAGACCTCTCAGAGTGCGATTAATCGTATCGAAAAAGGCAATCAGAATGTCAGCCTTGAGATGCTTGGTCGCATTAGCGAAGTGTTGAATAAAGAGATTATTAGAATTGGCAACAATACAGTCAGCTTTAAAGTTGAAGGTGGTCACGAACTGAGCGGTAGCATCGACACTAAGGTATCGAAGAACGCGACAGTTGCCTTGCTCTGTGCAGCCCTACTCAACAAAGGCACCACCCGGCTTATTAAGGTGCCGAAGATTGAAGAAGTATTTCGTGTCATCGAAGTCCTGCAAAGCATCGGCGTGAAGGTGAAGTGGCTCGACAACGGGCGCGACCTTGAAATTACTCGCCCCAACAAGCTGAAAATTAAGCAGATTGACGCAGTAGCAGCAAAGAAAACTCGAACCGTTATCATGCTTCTGGGCCCACTGATGCACGACTTCGAGCAATTTGAGATTCCATTTGCCGGCGGCTGCAAGCTGGGCAAACGTACGGTACAACCGCACATGGAAGCCTTGGAATACTTTGGGCTGGAAGTGAAGGCAACCGATGACTACTATGACGTGACCTCAAATGCGAAGAAGCCCGCAGGCGCTGTTATCCTGCCAGAAATGGGCGAGACCCCTACCGAAAATGCCATCATGGCAGCCGCGCGCACTGAAGGCGTCACAGAAATCCGCTATGCCTCACATAACTATATGGTGCGCGACCTCTGCTACTTCCTGGAGGACATGGGAATAAAAATTGAAGGTATTGGCACCAACACACTCCGCATCCATGGCAAGAAAGAAATCCGCAAGAACTTTAGTTACGCACCGGCAGAGGACCCAATCGAAGCAATGGCCTTCCTCTCAGTGGCAGCCGTAACAAACAGTGAGATAACCATCAAGCGAGCTCCTATCGAATTCCTGCAACTTGAATTATTTAAGCTCGAAAAAATGGGCTGTAAGTATGAGATCAGTGAGCCGTATAAGGCAGAAAACGGTCGCAGTGAGCTTGTAGACATTAAGACACTTAAACATGGCCAACTTGTGGCGCTTAAAGATAAGCTACACGCCCTTACCTTCCCCGGTATCAACATGGACAACCTACCCTTCTTTGTACCAATCGCCGCAATCGCAAAAGGCAACACGTTGATACATGACTGGAGCTATGAAAATCGCGCTATTTACTTTACAGAGTTGAATAAGCTTGGCGCAAACATTACACTTGCCGATCCGCACCGTGCCTACGTAACAGGCCCGGTTGCGTTTAGCCCGGCAGATATTGTCAGCCCACCTGCTCTGCGTCCAGCTGTCATAGTCTTAATTGCAATGCTAGCTGCGGAAGGAACCAGCGTTTTGCGCGGCGTATACTCAATCTCTCGTGGCTACGAGGATTTGGCAGACCGACTAAATAAGCTTGGTGCGAAGATTAAAATTCTTCACGAAATCTAGGAATCAGACAGCTTGTAGCCCAGACCACGAACTGTTTGAATTGAATTCTTATTGAATGGGATATCTAGCTTCTCGCGAAGGTAGCGTATGTATACCTCGAGCCGATTACTACTGGTGCGCGAATATATTCCCCAGACGTGCCTGAGAAGCTCTTCCTTTTTAACTGCAACGTTTTTGTTTCGTATCAGATATTCGAGCAAAGAATATTCTTTCGGCATAAGTTCAATCTCTTTTCCATTTCTCGTCACACTGTGTGATGCGACGCTCAGCGTGATGTCTCCACAGGTCAGCTCTTCGTGAAAGGTTTGCTGAGGTCGTCTCAAAACAGCTCGCAAGCGTGCAATCAGCTCACTTGGCTTAAATGGTTTAACAATGTAGTCATCCGCCCCTGAGTCTAAACCGCCAATTGTATCTTGTGTGCTACTACGGCCGGTGAGCATGATGATGGGCGCGTGTACGCCCTCATTTCTCAGCTGTGAGCAGAGCTCCATGCCATTACCATCAGGCAGCATAACATCCAGCAATAGTGCATCGTAGGTCTGGTTGACGGCCTTGTCGTGGCCGGATGAAATATCATGCGCCGCATCGGTCACATAGCCATTGGTTTCAAGTAAATCTCTAATGATGCGAGAAAGTGTCTTGTCGTCTTCAACTATGAGGATACGCATGGTGGAACTCCGTAACTTGGCTGTATAGTAGCACCGAAAGATTGTGCAACCAAACACCTCAGCTCTGTTCTAATGCATCTTTAATCTTTTCGGCGGACAAGAGGGGCGATATAAAGCGCGAGGATGAATGCAAAGATGACTGCAAAACCACACATTATTGATGGCAGCCCATTCCCCTCTGATTGCAGCACGAAGTGTATAAAAGTGCCTGGCAGTACAAATGTTGCATAGCCAAACACAATCCCCTTCAGCGCAAGTGCATCTTTGGGAGAAGTTGCTTGCTTACGTCCGGTAAACGCCAGTGCGGTACCCACTCCAAGCAACGCATAGTAGTACAACGAGAACGCTATCCCCAGATTTGAACCAAACTCAAAGGTTGCGTAGTTTCCGAGGCATGCAATTCTCTCGAAGGTGTTAAAGAATACAAACGCGACCGAAAACAACCCGGCCAACCCATATCCAATATAGCTCTGCAGAATCGACTTATCTTGGCGAATTGTTTGGATGAGGTGAAGCCCCAGGGCCGGCAAAAGTGTGATTGAAACAAAGCCAATCTTGCCCCAGGTTTGCGAGTCCATAAATAAGTCCTCGCAGACGCCATATTCGCTGAGCTGGAAGAGGGCAAGAAAAAATAAAATACCGATGATGAGCTTAAGCTCGAGTGTCTTAGCTGCAAACCGATAGAGAACGAGGAAGAGCAGTAGAATCTCGGTGACAAATGTCAGCGCCATAATGAACGGTGAAAAACAGTAGAACGTACTTTGGTTTTTAGGGCGCATGTCTCTCTCAATTACTGAGGTAGTATAGCACACGGTGCTTATGCTAAAATTAGGCTAATTGAGAGGAGTTTGTTGTGGAGGACGAACCAAAAAAACCAACCGATTCAGATGAGCCGGTTGATGAAGAGATGGAAGATGATGCACAGTCAGTTGAAGAGACGGATGAATCCATAGAAGTGTCATCAACGGATGAAGAACAAGCCGTTGCACAGGCCGACGTTTTGCTTGACGGTGCTCGCGCAAAGCACCAGAACGAACATGCTTCATTAAAAAAGAAGATTATTGTCGCACTTATTGTGGCGTTGATTGTGGCGACGGCCGGCTTCGCTTATATGTTGTATAGCGAAAACGACACTGACGATTCTGCCAACACTGAAACGACTCAAGACGCAGACGAGAACACAAATCAAGATGAGGTGGTCGCAAAGGATTTTGATCAGATTGTGTATGCACATGCTGGTGCTCAGAACACGGCTCGCAATCTGTTTTCGCGACCTGCAACAGGTGGCGACAGGATAGACTTGGAGTTTAACTTCGGTAATCAGCCGCTTTATTACAAGTCTGTGTCAGGAAGTGGCTATGCAATTGTGACTGATGACGAGGTTTACTATGCCGACGGCGTCG
>JBPEXE010000100.1:0-2059 GCA_052031955.1 Saccharimonadales bacterium (SeqCode) | reverse complement strand
TTTGCTCAGTCATACTCAATTACCCTGCTTCTTCTCAGCTATGATGGTCTTGGTGCGAGCAATTTCTCGGCGAGTCTGCTTGACCACATGGGTCTGACCCAACTGACCAGTGGCATTCTTCATGCGATTTTCAAATTGCTCACGCAAGAGGCCAAGCAAATGCTCCTGAAGCTCAGACTCTGACTTTTGTCGTAATTCGCTTGCTCTCATCACATTATCGTCCGCGTAACAATGGTGGTCTTAATGGGTAACTTGGCAGAAGCAAGAATGAACGCCTCTCGTGCAACTTCTTCACTCACGCCTTCCATTTCATACAACATTTTGCCCGGACGGATTTCCGCTACCCAGTACTCAACGTTACCCTTACCTTTACCCTGACGTACTTCCAATGGCTTTTCAGTGATTGGTTTGTCAGGAAAAACTCGAATCCAGATTTTTCCACCACGCTTTACGTGACGAGTCATGGCTCGACGAGCTGCTTCAATTTGGCGTGCGGTCAAGCGGCCGCGACCAACTGCCTTCAACCCAATCGTTCCGAATGAAACCTTGTTCCCCGCCTGGGCCAAGCCGCGGTTGCGACCTGTGTGCTGCTTTCTAAATTTAGTGCGTTTAGGCTGTAACATCTCTCTGACCCTTAACTAGCGCGAGTGCGTTTTGGTGCACTGGCTTTTTGCTCATCCTGCTGCTCTAGATCTCCATCCAGGATTTCGCCCTTGAAGATCCATACCTTAACGCCGATTGTTCCATAAGTGGTTTCGGCTCTTGCAGTTGAATAATCGATATCGGCACGCAAAGTGTGTAGTGGCACTCGACCTTCACGGTACCATTCGGTACGTGCGATTTCAGCGCCACCCAGGCGACCAGAAACCTGAACTTTGATGCCCTTTGCACCTAGACGAATGGCGTTCTGCACTGCTCTCTTCATGGCTCGACGGAACATCACTCGACGCTCTAGCTGTGAAGCAATACTCTCAGCCACCAATTTCGCGTCTAATTCCGGCTTGCGCACCTCTTCAATGTTCACATGAACTGGTACGCCCATCATTTTCGAAAGCTCTTTACGCAGTTTTTCTACGTCTTCGCCCTTTTTACCGATAACGATACCAGGACGGGCTGTCTTGATGGTTATGCGTGCATTCTCAGAGGGTCGCTCTATCTCAATTCGGCTCACAGAAGCAGACTTCAACTTATCGAAAAGATATTCACGAACCTTCAAGTCTGTTAATAAATATCCTGGATACTGTTTCGGATTCGCATACCAAGTTGAGGTGTGCTTTTTAACAATCCCTAAACGTATTCCGGTCGGATGAACTTTCTGACCCATCTGGCCTGTCTCCTAGTTAATCAGATACCTTGACCGTAATATGGCAAGTTCTCTTCATTATTCGATCAGCGCGCCCTTTAGCTCGGGGACGAATTCGCTTCATGGTCATAGCTTCGTCAACAAATATTGCGGATACTCGCAACTCATCAACATCAGCTCCGTCATTGTGCTCTGCGTTAGCTATAGCGGACTCTAAAACTTTCTTAACCAAGTGAGCTGACTTCTTGGTGCTGAACGACAATATGTTCAACGCCTCATCCACCTTTTGCCCACGTACCTGGTCGGCAACCAGTCTCGCTTTTTGCGCAGATACCAAAGCGCTTCGCAGCTTAGCTGTAGTTTCCATAACCAAACCTCTTAGCGTTTAGCTTTTTTGTCTGCAACGTGACCGCGATAAGTACGGGTAGCTGCAAACTCACCTAATTTGTGACCAACCATGTGCTCAGAAACAAGTACTGGTACATGTTGGCGACCGTTGTGAACCGCAATAGTGAGGCCCACCATATCTGGAAGAATCATTGATCGACGAGACCAAGTCTTTATTGGCTTGCGTGAATTGGCTTCTACTGCCGCTTCAACTTTCTTCAAAAGATGCTCGTCGATAAACGGACCTTTCTTCAATGAACGTGGCACAATTAATACCTCTTATCCGTATTACGATTTCGAACCGCGACGTCGAACAATCAGCTTGTTCGTGCGCTTGTTCTTGCGTGTCTTATAACCTTTGGTTGGAAC
>JBPEXE010000010.1:0-2542 GCA_052031955.1 Saccharimonadales bacterium (SeqCode) | reverse complement strand
CCTGAAAGCACAGCATTCAGGTGAAGGTTTCCTTGCGATATGCCACGGGCATATCTCACCCCTCAGGCAGCGCCTTCGGATGACCCCAAAACAGCAAAGAGCCCTAGCTATCATCTTCGATGACAGACAGGGCTCTTGGTGCTGGGAGAGGGAGTCGAACCCCCGAAGGCACTAGGCCGTCAGATTTACAGTCTGATGCGTTTGACCACTTCGCTATCCCAGCAAAATCCAGTCATTGTAGACCAACAACTGGACGTAACACCTCTCTCACTCCGCCTAACACCTTCGGTATTCTCGCAAGACACCCGAGGAGTTAGGACATGAGATTTTGGAGCCGGCACAGGGATTCGAACCCAGGACCTACGGTTTACAAAACCGTCGCTCTAACCAACTGAGCTATGCCGGCGCGATTGTATAGCTTTGGTTAATTTGCTAACCGCTACATCTTAGCAGTATTCGCCCCTGATTTCAATCTGTTTCGCACGTGCTAATAAACGACATTTTTCGAGCGTTTTACGCGTGGTGAGCGGCCTGATGGCACAATCAGTTTATCGCGCTTAGATTCTACGTTTCTTGCGTCCGCATCTCGTCCGACGCGACGATACGCATCCGCCAGCAATTGTAGTGACTGTTGGTTTGATTCCAGATCGACTGCTTTGCGTAAGGCACTGATTGTCATGTCGTGGTTTTCAAGCTTTTCCTGAACCTTGGCGTAGGCAATGTACCGAGCAGCAAGGTCGCCCTCCATCTTAATGGCAGCCTCGAAAGCCAGTGCTGCCTTCGGATAGTTTTCTGTTTCATAGTAGATAAGCCCGAGGTTATGCAGCGATGACGCGCTGGGTTCAATACTTGAAGCAATCTCAAAACACTCAATGGCGTCTTTGTACTCTTTTTGTCGTGAGTACAAAATCCCAAGACGGTTATAGGCCGCAGCATTCTTCTGGTCAAGTTTTAGAATAGTCAGCAGTGCTTTCTCTGCTCGTAGGTACTTCTTTTCGTTCATACCGACCTGCGCTACCTGCCACAGGCGCTCCAGGCGCTTGCTGACCTTCTGTGAAATCGGAACAATATCTCGCTCTAGTTCAATCACGAGATAGTACACACCGGCTGAAACCAGGATTACAAAAAGTAACGGCAACATTTGAACGTATTATACATGCTATAGGCTCGTAAATAAACGGTCTAACAGTAGTTTGACGTTACCGTTTTGACGCAGACCGTTCTGCGTTTCCATGCAAAGCTCAAGCCGGTTGAGGTTGTTGGAAACAGTAGGCTCAGGACTATTAAAAACAAGGTAGCGCAAAATATTTCCGAGATAGGCAACGAGACTTATCGCCTTCTGTCTATCTTTCTCATAGCTTGCAGTAAATGACAGTCGTTGATAAACCGAGCTGGCCAGAATGTGCTTTGCATCTTGGACTATGTGGTCTGCATCGCCCATAAAAGCAAGAAATGACACTATATTGCCACCGCTGGCCATATAGGCGCCGGCGATTTTGTCTGCACCATATTCGTCAGCAAAGAACTCCTGAAACTCTTTAAGTGTCGGTGTCGACAGTAGAAACACAGAACACCGTGATTGTATGGTTGGTAATACTGCCGCTGCGTCGAGTGCGGAAACGATAAATACGACACCTCCGGCTGGTTCTTCGAGCTGTTTAAGCAATGCGTTTTGAGCTTCATGTTTCGACTGCTCTAAATGCGTAATAACAACAATGGTTTCAATGACGCCAGGTTCAGATTTGTTATGTGTGTGCTGTGTGATACTGCGAACGTCCTCAACGCTTGGCGCATCAAAGGTGATGACCTTCGGCTGGGCGTGTGTTTCGTTATCATATAATTGTTGGCTGAGCCAACCGGCTATGGCACTTTCGTTGGCAAAACTTCGGCCAATCAACAATGCCGCATGGCTGCGCGCCCGAACAAAGGCTTTAAGTTGTGGCGCGTCCGATGCGCTTATCAATGTCTGCTCTAATCTCATCGTTAATATATGATGACATATCACCAGGTATGTCGGCAACAAATAGCTGTTTACTTGTGGTACCGGGCAGCTGCACCTGCAAGGCGCGGGCGTGCAAGAGGAAGCGCGGTTCGATATCGTGGGTCTGCGCACCGTACAGTGTGTCGCCAACGATAGGATGACCAATGTTACTTAGATGCACCCTGAGTTGGTGTGTCCGTCCTGTTGCCGGTTGCAGGAGCACGACGGTCTTTTGTCCGGAGTCATCACGGTATATGACCTGCACACGAGTCGTGGCAGCCTTGCCTCCTGATGCAACGGTCATCATTTTAGGGTTGCGCGTACTCCGAGCAATCGCACCTGCAATGTCAAACTCATCCCGAGTAATTATCCCCTCTACCACAGCAATGTAGAATTTGCTGGTCTTGCGATCGGCAAACTGTTTTTGTAGGACTGCAGCAGCATTGTCGGTTTTTGCGCAAATCATTACACCGGACGTAAACCGATCAAGACGATGCACAATTCCGGCTCGCAAGTTGTCGCCATCCGGCTGCGGCATGCTGAGTCGTGGAGCAATAAAAT
>JBPEXE010000001.1:0-5351 GCA_052031955.1 Saccharimonadales bacterium (SeqCode) | reverse complement strand
TTGTCCATCGAAGCTTTCGAACTCAACACTTAGGTTGTACTGGCCCGATTTTGGAAATGCTGCTGATGCCACCAGGCTAACCGCGCAGACACTCGAGTTTTCAATATTATTTGAATTGCTGATTGTGGAGTTGCCAAGGTTGAACGTGAAGATACAGGTGCCACTTTGTGATTCTGAAAGCGTGAGGTTCACATTCACCGTCCCGCTGTTTACGTCCAGCCCGGCGCCGCCCTTCACGAAATCAATCGTTCTTGGTTCTGGCGCGGAGGGCGATTCTTTGTCAACTTTTTCCTCTATAGTACCGGCTGCATCAGCCGCCTCGCTGTCGCTGGAAGTTTCCTCAGCAACGCGTTCGTTGCTCGCCTGACTCGTGCGGGAACTATTATTTGAGCGCGTAATACGAAATGTTAAGAATCCGCCAGCCAAAACAACAACGAGCACAATAATAATAACGTGCAGGTCGACGGCTCCGGATTGTTTGTGGCGTAACATTTTGGTTTTTCCTCGCTAGCAATAGTATAACACAGAGGTGGATGTTATGATTAGGGTAAGCATTTAGGAGGAAAAATGGCCGACACAAAAGACGTGATTCAGGTTGCAGGACTTATTAAAAAATTCGGTGACTTTACCGCTCTAGACGGCCTTGATCTAACAGTTAAAAAAGGTGAGGTTCATGGCTTCCTGGGGCCGAACGGCTCGGGTAAATCAACCACCATACGTGTCTTGCTCGGGATGCTCAAAAAGTCGGGAGGGGAAGTAACGCTGATGGGCGAAGATCCGTGGGAAAAAGCTACCCAACTCCATCGAAATCTTGCCTATGTTCCTGGCGACGTAAATTTGTGGCCCAACCTAACTGGTGGTGAGGCGATTGACTTGCTTGGTGACTTGCGTGGGGGTTTGGATGAGACGAAGCGCAAAGATTTGTTGCAGCGATTTAACCTCGATCCGACTAAAAAGTTTAGAACCTATTCAAAAGGTAACCGCCAAAAGGTCGCTTTGGTGTCTGCGCTGGCAAGTGATGTGGAGCTGTACATTCTCGACGAGCCAACGTCCGGTCTTGACCCCTTGATGGAGGCAGTCTTCCAGGAATATATTCGTGGTCTAAAACAACAAGGCAAAACCGTCCTCCTCTCGAGCCATATATTGGCTGAAGTCGAAGCCCTCTGTGATAGAGTCACCATTATTCGTGATGGAAAGACTGTTGAAACCGGTGAGCTACATGAGATTCAACGCCTGCAGCGTACCAACTTTGAAATAAAGACTAAAAAATCAGCGCTTAGCTTGAAGAAAATTGCAGGTGTACACCAGTTTGAAAAGATTGATGGTGGAGTCCGTTTTGAAGTTGAACCTGATCACCTCAACGCAGTTGTGAAGCAACTTGCCTCGATGGACGTCACTCAAATGATTAGCCATCCGCCACGTCTTGAAGAACTATTCTTGCGTCATTACGACAAAGTGGAAGTACAACCAAGCGAGGCGCAATAGTGAAGTCTTACACCGGAACCTGGCGACTTATTCGACTTGCGCTCAGGCGAGATCGCATAACGCTGCCAATAAACATTGTCCTTGTTGCTCTTATGGCCGGTGCAAGTGCTCCTGCCTTAGTGACAACCTATGGTGACGTAGAGACGCAAACTGCATATGTGTTGTCATCGGCGCCGAGTATTGTCGGGCGCTTGTTTCAGGGCACGGTTCAAGGCGTGAATCTTGGCAGTATTGTCATGGCTGAGGTCTATTTGTTTACGGCAGTGCTTATGGCGATCATGAGCATTTTTATTATCACAAGGCACACGCGACACAACGAGGAAACTGGTTCTGGTGAGATGATTGCGGCTGGTATCGTCGGCCGAAAAGCAATGCTTACAGCCGCACTTGTGGTTGCCGTTGGTGCGAACATTCTGACGGGACTCTTGATTTTTGCAATGTACGCGCCAATCACTGAGCTTGACGCTACTGGCTCGGCATTTATGAGCCTGTCGCTGACAATGGTCGGCATTTTCTTTGCCGGAGTTGCTTCCATTACGGCACAATTGAGTGGCTTCAGACGCGGGGCAAACGGGATGGCGATAGGCATATTGATAGCGTTCTTCTTGATTCGTGGAGCCGGTGACGCGCTCGGAGACATCTCGACCGACGGCTTAAGCGTGACGCCAAGCTGGCTTACCTGGCTGTCGCCATTTGGTTGGGGATACCAGGTGCTGCCCTACAATGGCGACAAAATATTCCCACTTATTTTGCTCGCTACTGCCATAGCCGTAACATTTGTAGTAGGGTTTTACTTGCTGAGAAAGCGCGATGTCGGATCGGGGCTATTCCCGGCACGAGCTGGCAGTGCGCGCGCTAAAAAATCGTTGCTTGGTGCGAGTCGGTTGGCACGACGACTGCAAAGAGGCGGGCTGATTGGCTGGTCATTCGGTTTTGCAATTTCGGGCCTACTCATGGGTGTGTTGACCAACGATTTTCGAGCCACGTTTGAAGAAGCCGAAGCCTTCCAGAACTTGCTCGAGCAGGCAGGTGGAGGCGGCAACTTTGCACAAAGTGTCTTTGCGGCCATGTTCCCATTAATGGCGGCGATGCTTGCCGGCTACGTGGTATCGGCATTACTCAAAATGTATGACGAAGAAGCTTCAGGACGCGTGGAATATCTTTTTGGTACTGCACTAGGTAGAGCGCGCTGGGCAATGAGCCACATCGGCAACACGCTATTCGGTATTGTTTTCAACCTGTTCATCATGGGCGCAATTGGCGGGGGAGCATATGCCTATCTGTCAGAAGCAGGTGATGCAACATTCTTAGAAATCCTGGGTGCCTCACTCGCCAACATCCCAGCTATGGCATTGTTCATGGCAATCATCGTGTTTGTGTACAGTATCTTTGGACGCTTTGTTCGTTCATTCGCATGGTCATTTTATGCATACGTGGCACTCATTAGCTCGATCGCCAGTATCTTTACTTGGCCACAATGGGTGCTGAATATCTCACCCTTCTCGCATACGCCGCCGGTCCCGTCAGACGATGTTGATATCTTCCCGTTGTACGTGATGAGTGCAGCTGCGACATTCTTAATTGCCGCTTCGCTGGTTGCTTTGCGACGACGTGATGTAAATCTGAAGTAACTACCCAATACTGTTACGAATCACATCAAGGTAGAGGGGGTAGTCGTGATGCTCTGCTTGAAGCGATATGTACACTTCAAAATCGACTTCTGCTCCTGGTGTGTCGGCGTATTTCTCATACAAATCTTGGTGCGTTTGGTCGGGAATAATCACGATGTGCGGGCGTGGCGAGTCGGCGCGAAACTGAATGGCCAAGGTTGAATTTGCACCCAGTTGCTCCGGAGGATTCTTTACAGTTAGCTCAACCCAGTTATATGTTTCATTTTCCACTGCGCCGTCTAATCTAAAGTTTTCGCTATCAAAAACAATCTTGTGTTTCGAGCTTAAGAATTTCTTCTGCAGTGCTTCCGGGTGAGTATCAAGAGTCGACTTAATGAGAGCAAGGATTTGGGCTTCTTGTTCCATCAATTGCTTGTCCAGCTTCCCCCACCACCTAGAGAGGAGGTGTATGTGCATGATGTTACCGATGTGCTGGCTGCCATGCTACAGGTGATTGTTATCTTGTGGCTGCTTGTAATACTTTTACGAACTGTACCGCTCCCATCGGTATAACTGTAAGGCCAACTCATTACGACTGTTTTTTCGCCCGTGCCCGCTGCGCCTATCAGGTTATCAATGTCACTCAGCAAAATTTCGTATGCGCATTCGCCACCTGAGTTAAAAATATTGGTCACCGGGACAACCATCGATAAGTCCTGGCCTTGATCCGTAGACGTTTGATAGGCGCAAGAGCCTTCATCGGGATATGAAGCATTAAATCGTGATACTACATAGACTGCCGCATTGCCTAAATTCTCACCTTTAATGCCTCGGTCTGTGTTTATGTTGCTGAATGTATATACTTTTGCATCTGTTTCGTCCTCACTAGAGTCATTGTCGTTTGAGCTTGAGGACCCTCCTTGAGACGGTTCTGAGCCACCGTTGCTTGATGCTTCGGGGTTCTCGTTTGTTGCCTCTATTGTCTCCGTTTGCTCATCATTCACAAACAGCTGCCCATCCTTAGTCCGACACTGTTCTGGGTAGCTTTCCATAACCGGATTCCCAGCAGCTACGCATTCATCAAAGCTCGTAATCTCTGACGTTGGTTGCGCAATATCGTTACTAGCAACCTCATCACTGCGAGTAATACGGTAGACTACAAATCCCCCCACGACTAAAACAATCGACAGGGCTGCGAGCAAGATAATATCCACCGCACCAACTTGGTTGTGCTTTTTCATACCCACAGCATACCAGAAATAGTAGGGTATAATATTGTCATAACTCGCGCAGAAGGAGACATACGCGACCATGATCTCATAAGCAATACATCCAGAATAATTAATCTGTTTTGTATTGGAGATTTTGCGTATGTCGAAAGATAGACCAAAGCGCGAGCCTAAAAAGCCGAAGAAGAAATAGTTGAAAGGCCCCGTGCGCGAGCGGGGCTTTTTGTTTGTTTGACTTCCCTATACTAGTCTGCTAGTATGCTGATATGTCAAATTTCAACGACTTTATTAACATTGTGCATTCTACTCGAGATAAATCTATGCTGGAGGACTTTCTTGTGGGCGTAACAACCGCTAAAGAACGCGAAGAATTAGCGCGTCGAGTTGAGATTGTAAAACGCCTGAACCAAGGCGTACCCCAGCAGAAGATTGCTGAAGATTTGGGTGTTGGCGTGGCAACCGTAACTCGTGGTTCCAAAGAGATTCAAGCCGGCCACTTCAAAGTTATTACCGGAGGTAAGCATGCTTAAAGTTACTTTTATCATCAATCCGAATGGTTATACCGGCGCCTGGTGGAATTCCAAATATACTTGGGGAAGCCACCTAGTTTAAGACGTATTTAAATAGTTAATTCATGCTCCCCATAAACATGGGGAGAATTTAATTTAAGGAGAAAATAATGAAAACATTAGAAATAACGACGCATTTGCCCGGCGACTTCGATTTGCCTGCGGCGGAAGCAGGCGAAGTAGTCCACTCTGCATTTGGTGGACGCGGCCTGGAGGAATGTATCGACGATGCCGTTGATCATTTGCGCACAGCCAAGCTCCTGCAAGTTGCCAGAAGCTCGGGTGGGAGCGCTGTTCAGGCATTCGCCATGTACGAGCGATTTGACGACCCTGATGCCCTTTACTTGAATGGCATTGTTGTTCGTCGTGAAGCGCAAGGGCGAGGTCTGGGCCGGCTCATGTTGGGTCAAGCTATTCAGGAGCTGGAGCCGGCATTGGTCTTTGCCTACACCAGAAGT